>NZ_CP011040.1:1200000-1500000 GCF_000238255.3 Pseudoalteromonas spongiae UST010723-006 | reverse complement strand
AGGTAAAACCTTCATTTTTAATTGCCGGTTTAACTGATTGATAATAAAAACCGCCACCTTGCGTGATTAGCCCTGAACGCTCTAACGTCCATGTAATTATTTTTAGTCCGGCTTTTTTTGCCTCTAGCGCATAGGCTGATTCAATCAGTTGATTATTTTCATCTAAACTTACCAACACCCAAAGTGGTGGCGCAATAATATTGATACCCATGGCTTTTAATTCGCTCATGCTGTGTTGCCACGTTGCGGGGTTATTGTGATCAAAATTATCTTGTTCATAGCCATTGTCTAAATACACAGCTTGCGTGGCAAAATCGGGGTAGTGTTTAATCCAATACTGTAAATCGTCAAGCTCAAACGATTGCACAAAGACATCACTTGGAGAAATACCTGCTTGTTTATATTCGCTAATCAGCTTTTTTGCGTATTCGTGTTGTGACAATCCATCAAACGGCATTGTTACTTGGGGCTTTTTAAGCTCAGGTGTCATTTTTGCACCTAGGCTTTTAAACAGTTCTATGCTTTGTTGGTGAGTCATTAAAGTGCCGTTAGCAGCATATAAATCAGTGCGCCAATAAGGTGTGCCAGTTAGGTAGTCTTGCGGCGTTTTGGCGTACACATTGGCGCCGTCCATTTTGCCTGATAGTTGTAAAAATTCTGCGAGTGTAAAATCTGATGTGCAGCATTCTACTTGTGCTTTTTTGCCAAGCGCTTTATCGCCTGGAGTAAAAGGTATTCGGCATTTTTTAGCAAGCTTTGGTTTTGCTAGCACGTTTGTTGTTTGGTGTAAGTCACATTGTGAATGGCGACATACTAGAGCCTGGTCTTTAGTAAAGGCAACATCACATTCTAAAATGCCCGCGCCCATTTTTGCTGCAGCAAGGTAAGACTCTTTGGTATGTTCTGGAAATTGCAGTGGCGCTCCGCGATGACCTATTGAAAAATCGGATTTTTCAAAAGTATTTGTATTACAACTTTCAAGCTGAGTTTTAAGCGGTGAGTTGTCCATTTGCGAGACGAGATAATATGGGCGCACACCCACTTCAACTTTTTCATTATGTGTTTGTGACATGCTTTGGCAGCCACTAAGAAGTAGAATCATCAAGAAAATTATCGCGCGCATAAATCACCCTTATGGTTATGATTTACCCATTACAGCACAATAAAATGACAAAATGTGAAACAACACATTATTTTTGGCAATACTCATATTAACCTTGCTGTGGTGTATCAATTGAGCACTAGCAGTGTGATTTTATTACTTTATGGCCTTGCCTCAATAACATTGGCTAATCAATCAAAAACTTGAGCTCGGTGGCTGCTTTAGTCGGTATAACTTCTGTTATCTCGTAGCTGGCTATGTTTTCACGATAAAAAGGGTCGTGTGCGAGTTCGCGCTCAAGTGTTTTGCGATCGTTAATGGTTGAAATGATCACGCCACCTGTTCTTGGCTTTTTTCGGCCCGATAAAATGAAATGCCCTTGTTTATATTGGGCATTTAGGTATTCAATGTGCTCAGGTATAAATTTATCAACCTCCTTAAGTGGCACTTGATAGGTGAGTGAAATAATAAACATATGTCGTCCTTGATTTATAAAAGCAAAGTCTGATTACTCGCGCGTAAAGGCTAATACGCTTTAGTTGTTTTTAGCGATGCCCATTAATACCTGCATCGTGCTATTGTTGCTGGTTAATGAAAATCCGTTAGTCACGCTTTCAACAAGTAAATTTGCGCTTTCATAACCTTGGGTGATCATCTCTGGCGTAAAACCAAAATCATCCTGCTCATTGCGCTGCCAATCCCACTGTACAAACGTACCGCTTTGGTTTAACAAGCGTTTAAACAAGGTTAATAACTGCTGGTAATTTGGCACAAACGCACACACTGATGATGCAATAATTAAGTCAAAACCTTCTGTTAACAATGGGTTATTTTTAATTTCGTGTTCTGATAGTTCACAACAAAGCGTTCTGACATTGGTAAGCGATTTGGCGTTTAACACATCGATCATTTTTGCTGATGTATCAATGGCAATGATCTCTGCGGCTTGTTTCGCAACTTTTTCTGTAAGCAAGCCAGTGCCACAGCCAAAATCGAGCACACGCAGGCCATTTAGTTCTGTATATTGTGTAAGTGATTTGAACGCGTTTTCGGCGTAGAGGACTACATCTTGGTTGTTGTCCCAACCATCGGCATATTCATCCCAACTGTTGCTCATATTTGTTCCTGTTTAAAAAGTTTTTAAGATTTAATGCGCGCAAGTAGAGCACGTATTTCGCTTACAACCATTTCGGGTTCATCGTTTTGTGGGTAATGGTAGCTTTTATCGGTTAATACAGCTTTTCCTTGCGGAAAATCATTGGCCCAATCGGTATGCAGTTTACCCCACAGTTCACGGGCTTTGTCGGTAAAAAATAAGAGTGCTGGCTCGGGGTAGTGTTTTATTGAGGCAATGACGGTAACCGGAATATCTGGAATTTGCGGGTAGTCGGGCAGTGGGCGCTTAGACCAAAAATCTAAATATTGGTTAGAAAGTCCATTTGCTTGGTCGTCGAGTTTTACTTGCGCAATTTCCTTTTCAGCCTGCGCTAAGTTAATTTGGCGCATGATATCGACATCGTGCTCTGAGGCTGGCTCAATAAGCATTAATGCGCTTAGTTGGGTTGGGTAAGTTGCCGCAAATCGTCTTGCGATGTAAGCGCCGTAAGAATGGGCAATTAACACCACGGGTTTTTTAATATCTAGTGCAGCAAGTAGCAAGTGCGCTTCTTCTGCATATTCTTCAGAGCTGTAATTTTTGATTATTTTTTGCGAACCGCCATTGCCGATACGCGAATAGCGAATAACACGCGCATGCTGAGTTAGTGTGTTGAAAATAGGGTCCCAATCGGATAAACCTGCCGAACCTCCGGCTTCTAATAAAATGGTATGGTCACCGCTACCAGCCATTTGGTATTCGACGGTATATCCTTTCACTTTTGTAAATTGAGCGGTAGCGAAAACATTAAAAGTGAGCAGTGAACTTGCGAATAACAACCAAAATTTCAAAATAACTCCTTGTTATAGTGGTGGGAGGTGAATATTTTAAGACAAAAACTAATACCAGTTTGTCCTTAGCCAAAAAGCCTAATAGTCACAGGTGTATTTACTGTAATTCCAACTTCCACCTGAATCTAAGCAGGTGTCTGAGTGTAAAAATTCGTTTAAGAACGGCGTAACTGAGAGGGTGATTGCAGCAACTGCTAACCAGGCTTTAAATTTTCTGTGCGACTTTTTGAGAATAATAACTGCAAATAATGTGCACGATGCGGCCCACATTAAATTGTGTTTACTGTGCTCATTCCAAGCAAACTCGCTTGTATCAGGCAAGCTTATAGTCCAATAATTAAAAAATGCGGTGTTCACAAAAATTAATGCGCTAACAACAAGAGACGTTGCGATACACCATTTTAAAATCTTAAGCTTATTCATGTGGCAATATTCTGATTAACGTATTTGCACGATTATGACTTAATTTTAGGTACATGTATTGTAAATAACTGTATTAATTAATTTGTTAAGCGCCTAGTAACGGCAGGTGTTTACACCGCTGATAGGTTAATGCGAGTGTTAAACATTGGCGAATAACATGATGCGGTAAAGGCTTATTGAGCGGCAATATAATTGCTCTGTTTGCTTGAAATTCAAGTGTATCGCGATAGAGTTCTCGAAACGTATCGACAAGCTTGGTGCGGCAGTTAAAATACAATGCATAGTATTGAGGGTTTTTGGGCTTCCAGTCCATGCGTATTGGCGTACCTGATTTCACACTGTAACTTGGCTCGCCCCATTTTAAACACTCGTCAACATCGCCTAAGTTTAATTCTGTTGCCAGTGAAAATATTAGGCTGCGTAATTCTTCTAAACGTTGCTGTACGTGAAGAGGGTAAGTGCGCAATCGCTGTTGTACTTCATTGTTCATGTTGCTTCCTGCTATCGATTAGGGTTCTATAAATCTTATTTATGTTTTGGTCACAAATAATTAGAGCAAAGAGGCTAATACGCTCTGGTACTTAATCAAGTTTATTTATACCGCGGGCGAGTTACACTCTTTGCTAAAAATGGTATTAACTACCTTAAACACTATTTTAAATCGCCATGCTCTAGGTAGTATGCGTGAACTTTGATTGGATTAACATTGAGTTGGTGTGCAATTTCCTCATTACTAAGGCTTGTATTGGCACCTTCTATGCTAAATTTTTGCATTAGCGATGATGCGCTGTTAATCCAAAACAAGTGATCAACTCCAGGTTTACCTTCAATAATACGAGCATAGAATTGCCTTGCTACGCCATTGGGAGTGAGGCGAATGTATTCCGCAGTTTTTGGCATATCCGGATTAAGCTGTTGCCTAAAAATAACGTCTTTCACAATGATGTTTTGTTGAGGTAATTCAAGCGTTCCACCGCGTTCAAAATGATCTGAGTATAGATCAGCCTTAAACTGCCATATTCCTTTTTCATTTTGGGCTAGCTTGGTTAGGTCAAATCGTTCTGGCGATAGCGTCCAATAATTTGAGTTATTTACTAGCGTATTTCGCAGCTTATTGTGATTTACACTGTTGGCGAGCTCAAAACGCACAATTAACTGCATGTCGTGAGGAGCATGAAACATAGGTAAATGCGACGCATAAAGTGATTGCCCATCTGAAAAAAGCAGCATGCCATGTAAACCAACTCGCGCGTTGTGCAGATGGTTGCTGTTTTTCGCAGAGGCTGCATTAGCAACACCAAGTAAAATGGATAAAATGAGTGGCAATATGAATTTCATTATATAACTCCATGCTTTGTTTGTGAAAAAAGTAACCCGAAAACACTGATAGTGAGGGTGCATGTAAATACCCAAGCAGTAATCGACAGGGTGTTTTTAAACACGAAATGTTGAATAATTGCTTGCCCTAAAATGCCAAGGCCAACCCAAATAGCATACGATACCGTTATTGGGATTGTTTTACTGGCAACGCCAAGCAGATACAAGCTCAAACCCATGCAAGCGCATAGCATAAGAACATAAAAATGAGATTTTGCGGATGTGTGAGCGCCGAGTAGCGCAACCCATAAAATTTCGAAAAGTGATGCACCAAAAAGGGCGAGATAACTCAGAAACATAACGCCACCTAATTAAATTGGGTGGGGCCGTCCCCGATGAAAATGGAGCGGTAAGGTCGTCCTTACTTCCTAACGGATGCTAAAAATAGCAAAAGCAAAGCGCATCTGCAACACCCTTTTAACGGTTGAACAAGTCGCGTGTGTATATTAGTAACTCGTACGCTTTTGTTAAAACGAATACTGAAAATCCAACATTACGCGTGTACTTTCGTAGTTTATAGGTGATTGCCCCCCTTTAAAGGGTTGTACCGCATACACATTGCTATTGAAGAGATTTTTGATGCCAAAATTCCATAACGTATGAGTGGTTCTATATTGATAGAAAGCATCAACATCATAAATCGTATCTAATTTTTCTGGCTCGCCGCAGATAAAGTTTGGATCATTAGTACAAGCATATTGACCCGATACAATCCTACCTAGCAGATGAAAGCGCGAATTGGCAGTGAAACGATAGTGTAAATCAGCCTTAAACATATGGTTTGGAATACCCAAAACCGCATCTTTATTTGATGGAATAGTAAAGGAGTCAATATTACTTTTTTCAACTGTAAAGTATGAATAATTAGCATTGACGTGGAGCTTATCTAATTGCCACTTAAGTTGCAGCTCCATACCCATGGTTCTAAAGTCACCGAGTGTTGTATTACTGGCTGATTGCGGATTAAAACCAATAAAATTATCTACTTGTAATAGGTACAAATTACCGACGAGCGACGCCGTTTCGGTTAATTGATAACCGGTTTCCATTTCCCAACTTTTACTGGTTTCGGGATCTAATATGGGGGTGCCTGCATTATGTGCACTGGCAACAGTATCAAATTGCGGTATTTTAAATGCCTCGTTGTAGATTAATTTTGTATGAAGTTTATCCCAAGTTTTGGTAAGTGACAGCCTAGGTACCAGCTCAGGCCCAGCTAAGTCGTGGTTTTCGTAGCGGATACCGGCAAGTACGTTGGCAAAATCCCAATCAGATTCGTATTGGGCGTATAAGGAATAATCATTATTTGACGCATTATTACTGCCAAAATATCGTACTGTTGGGTCGAAAATGTAAGATTGGTTCACTTCGGCTTTTTCATAATAATAATGTGAGCCAATCAATAGGCTGCTGTTATCAGCTAATGCATACAAACCTTGTACATCGACACGAGAGCGGTTTATTTTACGTGAAAGATCATGACCATATTGCCCTTGGCTATTCCATGGTTTTTGATTGGTGTAAGTTAATTTACTGCTTAACGCGAGCTTATCATTAAGCTGCCACTCTTTACCTAAACTAATCGCTTGATGTAAAAAAGTTAACTCATTGGCTTGCGTATAACGCTGGTTTGGCGAAAAAAATAATCCCGAGTCACCAAACAATAGGCGGTCTTCTTGTTTTAACTTTTCATATTGTGCATTTAAATCCCAACCGTTATAGCGCAGATTCATACTTAGGTTAGTCGGTTGCGAGTTGCTATTGTTTTGCAGGTTAAATTGATAACCGTCCAGTGCTTGCCAAGTGGCATTACTGTAATCACCATAGCCTAAACTACCAGATAGCCCATATTCCAATTGGGAAGATTTAAGTGTTACTTCACCTGAGTGAGTAAAACCAACAATGCCATTATGAAAACCCGATTTACCAATGTCTGTCATCAGATTGAGTTTATTGTCGGCGGTAGCTTGGTTGAGTGTGGTGACGCGAATTACTGCTAAAGCAGCTTGACCGCCATATTTAACGGACCCAGGACCACGAATGATCTCTACCTGAGAGATATTACTTACTGGATAGCGGTTACCTAAAACCAGTGAGCCAAATGCCATTTCATTTTGTTCAATGCCATCAATAATCAGTAATATTTTAGCTTCCATGCCCCAAATGCCACGAAAGCTTACCGAGAATGTACCCAAGGTATCGGTGCCAACCCAAAAACCAGGTACTTGTTTTAATAAATCTTTTAAATAACGTGCGCCAGAGCTTTCAATGGCACTGCGAGTGATCAATGTTATGACACTTGGTTGTTCATTAATGCCTTTTTTATCGTTGGACGCGATATCAATTTCGATGTCAATTAATTCTTGAATGGATAGGGAGAAAAGGTCAGCTTCAGAACTCTGTGTTTGCGCGGATGTTTTAAACGATAACCCACTCAAAAAAGTTAACAAAGCACAGAGTATATAGGTGATAAGGTATTTGAAAATCATACAAAATTAATGGTGAGCAGGGTATATATATAGTTTAGAAGCATTGCTCTTTTTATCAACTATTTAGAGTAGTGCTTTATGCTAATTTGGCATTTAAACGGGCAAGGTTATACTTTTAAATTTGTCGATTAAACAACATGAATTAAGCTAGCAATAGCAGGAAAGCATACTGAAACTTCACATATTGACTTTAAAAGGTTACGCATGATTGAGCTGTTTTACCGTTCCGAGTAGATTTATTAGTGCATTTTTCTTAGCGCCTTTGGTCATGTCGTAATTGCTAATAAAGCGGGTCATATTTAAAAAGATTTGACCACCAAACGACTCACAATCATCAGGAGAAGCAAAATACGCCATTGACCATTCTGGGAATAATCTGCTATCAAGTTCTATTTGGTCAATAACCATCTTAACTCTATGGCGTTTGTCTGATTTTATTTTCAAAAATAATTCATCCAATGTATTGGCTGGGCCTTCAATGTATTGGACAAACTGGCTATTTTTAAAATAAAGAAAGCCGGTAATTGAATGTTTTTGATTGGTATTTGCGGCATTAATTAACAGACAATTTAGGTCCAATTCATCAAAAAACGTTGTTGCTTCACTGAGATACACTAATCCTGTAATCACGCTAAACTCCTTCCTATTATATTAGCAGAGCTTAGCGTAATTCTAATGTTTTACCATGTAGCGCTAAGAATTTATTACTCAAAAGTATGTTGATTAATAATGGGTTTATTGTTTTTAACTCTACTCACTCTCCTAACTCGGGAATTTTTCTTTAAAATCACTTAAAGCGAAATAGTTGTTAGACATTTTATGCCTGATTCTTTACCAATGCTGCGCCGTGTTTTAATGAAATAAAATAGTTGGCTTAAATTGCTATGGCTTGCGCATAAGCCAACTATTATTTATCTCATTTATCCAGCTTGTTGCTGCGGAATCTAATCTCCGCCCGAGTCACCATCGCTTCCCTTACTAGAGCTAGAATCAGCCAACGAATCAAATTAGCAATAAACACTTACTCCAAAGTCAGTATGTCGATAAATTAAAAGAGTGGTAAAAATAAGGGGAACGCTAATATGTTTAAGTACTAAAGCTCGGTATTACCAGCGCGATACCAAACAATAAAAACGTTACACCACTTATTTTATTGAATCGTTGACGGTTTTTATTACCACTAATTAGGTGCTTTGCCTTATCAGCCAGTGCGGCATAGCTGAAATAAATTGTAAAATGAATCAATGCACTGATAATACAAAGCACAGTTACTTGAGGTATCAATGGTGTTTTTGAGTAAATAAATTGAGGTAATAAGGCTGATACAAAAATTAGGGCTTTCGGGTTTAAAGATGTCACCCAAAAAGCTTGTTTGAAGATTAGCCAAGGTTGGGAGTGTATAGAAGGTCTAGACACACCAGTACTTAGTTGAAATACAGCTGAGCGATAAATCTTAATTCCTAAATAACATAAATAACTAGCGCCAAAAAATTTTATTACGGCTAATAATTCTTCAAACGCCAAAATAATCGTTGCTAAACTTGTAGCGCTGATAAGTAATAAGAGTTGAAATGCAATTACATTCCCTAAAACGCCGAACGCTGCGAGCTTTCTGCCGAAG
Organism: Pseudoalteromonas spongiae UST010723-006; assembly: GCF_000238255.3. NCBI lineage: Bacteria > Pseudomonadati > Pseudomonadota > Gammaproteobacteria > Alteromonadales > Pseudoalteromonadaceae > Pseudoalteromonas > Pseudoalteromonas spongiae. The sequence goes on along the minus strand of NZ_CP011040.1, from coordinate 1,491,041 downwards.
TTTAAACCGTTATTAATTGAAAGTAATACGGATGGGCCTGGGGATGCCAAAAGCATCGTAACTATTATTGTATACGTAGCATATTGATCTAGATTCATTTTCTTCTCTGACTATTGCTTTAGTGTGTGGTTGTCACTGCCATAATCGCGAACTATATTGCCAACTCTTATTCTGAAATGACTAAAAAGCTCTTCTTTTCCTTTTTTCTGCGCGGTTTGGTGCTTAAAATGCGCTTTCCACTGTGTTACCGCCGCTTCGTTTTGCCAAAATGATAACGATAAAAATGTGTCTGGGTTTGAAAGGCTTTGAAAGCGTTCGACAGAAATAAAGCCATCAATTTGATTTAGCGAACTTTTTAATTCCTGCGCCATTTCAAAATAACGTGCCTTTCCGTTAGCTTTTGGAGTTACTTCAAATATTACTGCGATCATATATTTTCTCCTTAGGAACTCGCATGTACGTTACGGGGGTCTACAAAAACGTACGTTTTCATTAACAATAAATTTTTTAGTTTTAGCCAAGTGAGTATTGCTTTTATCTTGCTATGACAGATGTAACCTGCTCCGAGAGTTTTCATCATTTGCCATCGGGCTAAAGCTGATTAATACACGTACATCTAATTTAAAAAGATTTTATAAAAGTTGGTTATTTTCATACTTATTGTTTCCGTGTCTGTTTTTTGGCAGTCTACCGGTCTTAAATAGTGATGCTTCGACGGTGGTCGAACTGTGAAGGAATAAATAAGTGGAACCTAATATTGCTTACGTTGGAAGTCTAATAGGCGATAAAGCCAGATCAAAAATGTTGACTGCTTTGATGAGTGGTAAAGCGTTGACTGCAACAGAGTTATCACTTGAAGCCGACATTACCCCTCAAACCGCCAGCAGTCATTTGATGAAATTAGTTGAAGGCGAGCTATTGATCGAAAGAAAGCAGGGGCGTCATAAATATTTTCAGCTTAAAAACTTGCAAGTTGCTGAACTGATTGAGCAAATGCTAAATATCAGCGCAACGCTATCAAAGAGCAAAACTATTACGGGACCCGCAAACGAAAGGCTAAGAAAATCGCGTATTTGTTACGACCATTTAGCGGGGGAGCTAGGGGTAAGGTTACTTGATGCGTTAGTGGATCAAGGTTTGCTTATTGAGGAATCTACAGAGCTTACGTTGACAGAAGCAGGGCACGATTTTTTTTGTAAGATAGGTGTTGATTTTAACGTACTTAGCAAGCGCCGCCGACCGTTGTGTAAAGCGTGTCTAGATTGGAGCGAAAGGAGAAGCCACCTTGCGGGTAGTATTGGGAAATGGGTGTTAGACGATGCGATGAATCGTAATTGGGCAAGCCAAGACTTAGATTCCAGAGTGATTCAATTTACACCGCAAGGGTTAAACGCCTTTACGAAAAGGTATGGTATTTGAACGTTAACTGCACGCATTGTACAAACTCACTTTATTCCAGAATTCCAATTTAAGAATTTCACTTATTTTCAAACGGATATAACACACACTTTGCATGTTCAAAATCACCTAACTCTGGAATTTTTTCTTTAAAATCACTTAAAGCTGGAATATTTGTTAGACGTTTAATGCTGATTCTTTACCAATGCTGCGCCGTGTTTTACTGAAATAAAATAGTTGGCTTAAATTCGCAAAATTTAAGCAACAGCCAACTATTATTTATCTCATTTATCCAGCTTGTTGCGGCGGAAATTAATCTCCGCCTGAGTCACCATCGCTGCCCGAGCTAGAGCTAGAATCAGTCGACGAATCAAATTCGGAATAAACACTTACTCCAAAGTCAGCATGTCGATAAATTAGAAGCGCGGTAAAGACAAGAATAACGCCAAAAATGGGGTCATCATGCAGGTACATCCAAGCACCTAGTATTGCTATTAAGATAGAGATTATCTTTTTAATCATGTTTTACTTTCTTGTTTGGTTTAATTAAATGCAATTCCGATTTGCTAAATAGTGTCGCCATAGCTTAGTCCGGCAGTATTTTTGGCCGAAATGATGCTGTAGCAACTGGTTATATGCCGCCTAAAATATACCCAAAAGCAAAAGCGACACATGCAACCAAAATCAATTGATTTAACTTTGTTTTTTCATTGCGCTCTGAAACAGATTGCAACATAGCTTCAACAGAGCCTTTGTATTTACCAAATGCGTTAAGTGTATAAGTGGGTTTATTGTTTAGTTGGCAGAAAAAATCATTATTAGAATCGAGAAACTCTCTCAGTTGTGATTGGCTAATATTAGTTTGATTTGCCAAAGTTATGATACCGCATCCAGATTTACCATGGGATGCGACAGTTTCAAGAATTTGTTTAGTTTGGTTAAAGTCCATTTATTTTCTCCGTACTTTTAGTTGGTTTGTTATCTGTATACCATGCCTTTAGTTCATTAATTTTAATTACAGGCTTGCCATTAAAATCACTTATTACTGTGGGTGTTAAATGCTCGAAATGCTTAACATGCCAATCTTCCATATACAGCTAAGCGTTGCGAATCACTCTGAAATGCTTTGTTATGCACGTATTTGATATAAGTGCCCTGACTCAAATTCATTCTTAGCTACGCACTTTATTTGCCAACCAAGTTTATGCGCCACTTTTTGGCTACCCACATTATCTGAAGCAATGAAAACTTTAACTTGGGTTAAGTCGATGGATTGAGCCAGTTTGAATATTGCTGACTTGCACATTAGCCACGCCAGCCCTTTCCCCCAAAACTTCTGTCGAATGAAATACCCAAAGTCGAGCTCAGCATCAAGTAGCGTAATTCCACAAAACCCAACAATTTCGTTAGTTTCAACAGACCTGAACGCAAACCTAGTTTTTGCCTGTTGCTCATTAGCAAACCAAACTTCAGCTTCTGCATCAGTCAAAGGTCTTCTAGGTCCCAAAAACCTCATAGTTTGCTCGTTTTGAAGCAAGTCAAAAACAGCACTTCGATCACTATCAACTAATTGTGAAATAACGATTTTGTCCACGTTTACTCTCCTAGCACATAACGCCGCCAACAGCGGCCGAGCGTAGCGAGGTCCAGCGCACGGAGTGCGCGATGCTGCTTGGCCTTGTTAAATGGCTTGTTCATTGCTGCATGTAGCCTTTAAATTCTTGCAGACTATTTGCAATCTTAATGGCCGATTCTGGTGCCATACCAATGCTTGGCATGTAAAACACCTCTTCGGCTTCATTCACAACCAAAAGCTCACCGCCACCATTACCGCCGAATGTTAAAAAGCCAGGAGCGTACTCGGCGATCTGATAGTCGCGATTGAATTCTTTCAGTTCTTCAGGCTGCCACAAGACATACCATTCTGGCTCTACTGATAGTTCACCTTCTAGGTAGCCTTCCTCTAACCAAGATCTCAGAACTTGTTTGATAGCTTCGATATCCATGATTGCCATTTAACATGTTTATAGCGAGCGAATCGCGCATTTTTCTACCACAGCGTCGCTCGTTTTTATGAATGACTCATTTGTAACAAACTTCTTAACTATTTGCCAGTACTAACAAAATGCAGCAATGATGGCTTTTATCTCAGGACAAAAACGTGCGATTGGATTGTTTTCCTGACTATGCAAGCAATATACTCTGACGAAATAGAAAAGTAATTTTTAAAGACCGCTGTTCGCTCTTTTGCGGCATTCGAATAAACACGTCTTGGGGCAAAAACGTGTATAGGTGAACGTCTATTTTTGAGAACTTGGTTAATAGCGATTAGACGACCATTGAGAGTCGTTTGAATGTTCAAAACTCCCACCTTCTCCAGATTGAAATCTCAAAAAATTACTAACGGACAGAAAAAATAATCGATAAAAATAACGCTAATTCAGAAAAAAAGCTGCCATTTTTTCGGTTTAATTAGCCTAACCAACTGTTTTAATGAAATTAATCTAAGTTCAGATTCTGGAATTAGCTGAGTTTATACATACCTGATTTCCACAAAAACAAGTTCATTATTCAAGCTATTGAAACTCGATCAAATCTTAAAATTGGAATTTTGGAATTAGGTGACTTTATATACTCAGATATTACAAATTGAACTCAAATCATTTACTTAAACTCCCACGTTAAAGATTTTTTTCAAACCAAACCCATCAAATTTTTTAAAAAATAATCCTAAATAAAAAGGCTATTTGAAAGAGCTGATTTATTAAGCTGTGAAAGTTTTAACTTATTGTTTTATTTGGTTTTAAACTCATAAAAGGCATGTGTTAGCAGCTAGGTTAAAAGAGTGCTCGCTTAGGTTTATAAAGTAAAAACTCTATTTTCACCTATTAAGGGGCTTGAAAAAAAACACCTGTTCAGCTTACACTTGTGCGCTAATTGAGCGTACATGTGTAAGCCTAAACTATGAATGTTTTGTTAAACCCACTTTCTAACTGGTTCAGTAAACAGTTTTTCCATCACACATCGATGGCGGGATATATTGAGCCTGTAATTCAATTATTTAAGCCAAGTTGGCGCGATGGTTATTATCGAGCCAAGGTGGTTGTGGTTCAGGCTATTGCTAATCGAACACTTGCGATTGAGTTAAAAACAGAGTCCCGTTGGCCAACGCATAAAGCGGGGCAGCATATTGAACTAACGTTAGAGATTAACGGCCGATTAGTTACGCGTGTATTTACTATTGCTTCAAGCCCGAATCAGGCAATGCACGAAGGGGTGATCCGTTTAGTGGTTAAGCAGCAAGATGCGGGGGCATTTACCCCTTATTTAGCGCGCTTACAGGTTAATTCGTGGGTTAATATTTCAAAACCCAAGGGAGCGTTTTTATTACCGCAAAGCGGTGCGGTTACTTTTTTCGCTGCTGGCTCTGGCATTACGCCATTTATTGCGATGCTGCATCAAAACCTACACGAACAGGTGGATCCTATCCATTTGGTGTACTACGCAAAAGCAAATGAGCATCTAGTGGTGGCGGAACTTGAGAGCTTAAGCAATCGCTTAGCAAATTTTACCTTTACCTTACTTAGTCGAAGTAGTGACGGCGATGTTATTGAAAAGCTATCGGAGTTTCATAATTCAAAGTGGCTGGTGTGTGGTCCAAATGATTTTTATAAAACTATTCAAAATTATGCAGAAGCCCATCAGATATCAATTTCAAGTGAGCATTTTTCGTTAGTTAATTTGCATGTACACGGTGATGAAAAAGCGCATTTTCAGGTGGACCATGGCGGCATTAAATTTACAGCCGACAACCAACAGCCACTTTTAGCGCAGTTTCAAGCAAACAAAATTAATGTGCCTTATGGCTGTGGCATGGGTATTTGTCATCAATGCCAATGCGTAAAGAAAAAAGGCGTAGTGCGAGATATGCGCACCGGTAAATTATCAGATTACGGTGAAGAGTTAATTCAATTATGTGTATCGCAAGTGGTGTCAGATGTGGAGTTTAAAGCGTGAACACAGTAGCAGAACCAAATTATGATTTATTAGCCAAGCAGTTAAATGATATTCAAGCATCAACCATGGCTAAAGTGGGTGAGCAAGACGCAAATTACATTCGCCGTGTAATCGTTATGCAGCGGATTTTAGAATGGTCGGGGCGTATTTTATTGGTGCTTGGCTTTATTACGCCGTGGCTTTGGCTTGTTGGTGTGCTTGCGCTTGCAACGGCTAAAATACTCGACAATATGGAAATCGGCCACAATGTTATGCATGGCCAGTATGACTGGATGAACGACAAGCATATTAATTCTAAAGCGTACGAATGGGATATCGCCTGCGACGGTAAAAGCTGGAACCGCGTACATAACTTTGAGCATCACACCTATACCAATATTATCGGTAAAGATCGCGACTTTGGTTATGGTTTATTACGCTTATCAAACGATTTTCGCTGGCGAGTAAAAAACCTTTGGCAATTTATCACTTACCTAAATTTAAGTGTGTTATTTCAGTGGGGCGTGGCGTATCACGAGCTTGCCGCTGAGCGTGTGTTCTTTGGTAAGAAAAAAGAGAATCGCGATTACAAAGTGCCACACAGCGAACTAAAAACACGGTTTTTTAGTAAAGGTGCGCGTCAATTGATTAAAGACTATCTAATTTTCCCACTGTTAGCAGGGCCATTCTTTTTATGGGTATTAGTGGGTAATCTAATTGCCAATTTGCTACGTAACTTATGGACATCAACTATTATCTTTTGTGGTCATTTTACTGGCGATGTAAAAACATTCAGTGAAAAAGAATGCGAAAACGAGACAAAAGGGCAGTGGTATTACCGTCAAGCATTGGGCTCATCAAATATAAAAGGGAGTAAGTGGTTTCATGTTCTAACTGGGCACTTAAGCTTTCAAATAGAGCATCATTTATTTCCAGATATGCCTGCAAAACGTTACCGTGAAATTGCGCCTAAAGTGCAAAAGGTATTTCGTGAACACGGCATTCAATACAACACAGGTAGTTTTTTCAAACAATATGGCTCGGTAGTTAAACGTATTTTGCGCTATTCGTTGCCATAACTGGTTAAATCAGTTCCTTAACATAATGTGCCCGGTTATTGTCTGCCAACGATAGCGCGGGTGCATTATTTTCTAATCTAGTTACATAAGCTTAGGTTTCCTTTTTAGCACGTATTACTATTCACTACAGCTTGAGATAATAAATAGCGATGTTCAAACTTGCTTATACAAAACTGAAGGTTAAGTTCAACCTTCAGTCTGATTATAGTTGAATGCTTATTGCTCGCCGTAAATAGGGTAATCGGTGTACCCACGTTCATCACCACCAAACAAAGTGCTAGGATCTGAAATTTCGTTTAACGGTAGGTTGTTCTCTAAGCGATAAGGCAAATCGGGGTTTGCTAGAAATTTCCGACCAAACGCAACGTAATCAACCAAATTATCGCTTATGAGGTCGTTTGCTTTTTCGGGCGTGTAATTACCGGCGACAACAATTGCGCCAGAAAAATTTTTACGAAGTTGCTGACGAAATGTTTCGGTAACAGTCGGGGCATCATCCCAATCAGACTCAGCAAGGTGAATATAAGCAATGTCCAATTCGTCAAAATACTTTGCTAACAATAAAATAGCATCGATTGCTTCTGGGTCGTTCATGCCTCTTTGGGTTATAAATGGCGCTAACCTTATCGCTGTGCGCTCAGCACCTATTTCGTTGCTAATTGCTTTGATGATCTCTAATGCAAAACGAATACGGTTTTCTAAGCTGCCACCATATTCGTCATCACGTTTATTAGAGGTAGCGCGTAAAAACTGGTCAATTAAATAACCGTTTCCAGCATGCACTTCTACACCGTTAAATCCTGCTTCTATTGCATTTGCTGCCGCTTGGCGGTAGTCGGCTACAATGCCTTTAATTTCTTGCGTGGATAATGCGCGTGGAGTAGGGCAGTCAAGCATACGGCCAACGCCATCATCACCGACTATCCATACTTGTGCATCAGGTGCTAAGGCGCTAGGAGCAACGGGTAATCCATCTGAATGAAACACCGAATGTGACATGCGGCCTACATGCCATAGCTGAGAAAAAATAATGCCTCCGTTGTTATGTACTGCATGGGTTACTTTTTTCCAACCGTCGATCTGGGCTTGTGTGTAAATACCGGGCGTAAAAGAATACCCTTTGCCTTGTGCAGAAATTTGGGTGGCCTCCGATACGATAAAGCCTGCACTTGCTCGTTGTGCATAGTAAGTTGCCATTAAGTCTGTAGGAATGTCACCAGGTTGCGCGGTACGAGAACGCGTCATAGGTGCCATCACCACTTTATTATTGGTATTAAGGTTGCCAAGTTTACCGGTGTTAAATAATGCGTTTTTCATATTCTTAACCTTATTAGTGAATGTCATTGCTCGAAAATAGAATTTCGATTTTTAGGCCATCAGGACCTTTGATAAATACTTGATGTTCGTTTGCTTCAGGGATTTCTCGTTCAACAAATGGCATGTTTAACCTTGTTAAACGTTCTTTTATTCTGTGGTAGTCATTTGAGGTAAACGCTAAATGGTCTACCGTTGGCAAGCTCGGTATTGAACTATGCGTTTCGTGATGCCCTAAATAAAAAGATTGCACAGGGTTAATGTCATCTCTTTTTGCAATGTGGATACAAGGCACATTGAGTTCGTCATACAACCAAACACCTGCAAAACCAAATGGCGGACGTTGTCCTTTTTTCAAACCAAGTGTTCGTATTAAAAACTGAGACATTTCATCCAAATCCGATGCTAGCAATAGTGCGTGATTCAATTGCATATCAACCTCCTTAAAGCGATGTATTCAGTTTAACTATTTTGATTAAATTGATAATTGCTCGTAGAGTTAAATCACTATTCAGAATAATTGAAGAATTATGGCTAAAATTGATGATATGGCGTTGTTTGTTCACGTTGTAAAAGCGGGAGGATTGGCGGCAGCTGGACGAAAATTAGGGCTTTCACCCGCAAGCATGACAGCACGCATTAACCAACTTGAAATGCGTTACGGCACTAGATTATTGACGCGAAATACACGAAGTATCTCGTTAACTGATGTTGGTGAGCGTTTTTATGCTGGCTGTTTACGTGTAATTGAAGAGGTAGAAAATACGGAAAACATGCTTCAAGAATCGCAAGACACTTTGCGAGGAAATTTACGAATATCGGCAACATCTGATTTCGGCCGACAATATGTTGCCCCCGCCCTTGCAGAATTTAGCAGTATTCACCCAGATGTCTCACCTCATTTGATGTTAACTGACAGCTTAATTAACATCATCGATGAAGGGGTAGATATCGCGTTTAGATTTGGTAATTTACCAGACAGTAACCTTATTAGTAGGCAGTTAGCTAAAAATCGACGAGTGCTGTGTGCCTCGCCTGATTACATAAAAAATTATGGATTACCGCAACACCCTAAAGAGTTATTAAAGCATCGATGTCTGATTTTAGAGCGCTCAGGACAACCACTAAACGAGTGGTATTTTGAAATTAATAACAAACGGCAGCTAATAAAAGTAGCGCCGCATTTATCGTGCTCTGATGGTGAAGTAATTAGGCATTGGGCAGTTCAAGGTCATGGTATAGCATTTAAATCGTTGATCGACATAAGAGAAGATCTCTCTAAAAACAAACTTGTATTGCTATTAGATGAATACGTACGAGGGTTTAACCACAGCGATACTGAAGTAGTGGGCGTACAAGCCATTTATGCAAGCAGACAATATTTACCAATGCAGGTAAAAGTATTTTTAACTTATTTTGAACAGTGGTTGAATCATAAATCTATTAAAATATGAAATATCAAAGAGTTAGTTTTAGATGTTATGGCTTGACGACGTGGTGTGGTTTAAATTTTAAAATAAAAAAAGCGACTATCTGGGGATAATGATAGTCGCTTAGGCCTACTCGTTGGGTTTAAATCAGATTAATAAACTCTGTGGTTGCAAAGCTATTAGCAGTTTTGTTCTTCGCTGCCGATCTCTTCTTTCGCTTTTTCACACAGGTCTTCGGCTTTGTTTTGCGCGTCAGTGATGGCTTCATCAATACGCTCGCCTGCATCTTCTGCTGGGCCTTCAGAACAACCCGTTAGTGTAAATACTGCACCAAGTGCAATTACTTTTGTCATTGCCATTAATGTTTTCATGATATTTTTCCTTATAAAATTAATTGAGTATTAGCGGTTTTTGGCCCGCTTAAGCCCTGGGTGCCCTTACTCTGGGTAAAATCAGCGACAGTACCAACAGTGCGACAAATACAAAGAATAAAATTTTCGCGATACTCGCTGCGGCGCCTGCAATGCCACCAAATCCTAAAAGTGCGGCAACAATTGCTAAAACAATAAATGTAAGTGACCAACCAAGCATACATCCTCCTTAATTATCGGTTTCGGTTAACTATTAAGCGGTTACTTCTTGCAATGCTTTCATCTCGTCATGACACGCTTGCATGCTGTTTTGAATCAGTTTTAACGTACTGAAGTAAGGGGCTGGCAATGGCTCTTCAAGCGCAGCTTCAATTTTATCAAGCACGCGGTCTTCAACTTCTTCAAGTTGGGCAATGTAAGTATGCTCTTTGTCAGTACTTACTACCGACAACACCTTGGTATATGTTTCGCGCATTGATACAACTAAGTCGCTGTCCGTTTCGACTTCACCTTCATCAAGCACTACTAATGGTTGCAATTCAGCCGCGGCACGCTCTTTCTCAGAAATCATGCGGTCGAAGATGATTTCAAGACTTTGGCTAGAGACTTTTGTTTTAGCTTCTTTATAAAATTCGATACCGCCATTTAAAACTTTCACAAGCTCTTTTACCGGGGTTAAGTTGTAATTCGAGTTTGACATAAATGCTCCTTTTCAATTTTCTTAACGGTTCAAACTATTAATGCATGGCATGTGCCAAAAATTAAAGTATTAAAAATCAGTTGTTTAGGTTGTTTTGTTGAAAAGTGCCTGCGACACATTTACAGGCACTATGAAGTTTTTACTTATCTTGACTCTGTATATCTTGCAAAGAGTGGCCACCCTTTGCGTTAAAGTCCAAAGTACGGATTGGGAATGGAATAAGAATGTCGTTTTGTTCAAGTGTTTTATGAATAGTGGCAACCGCTTTGTGGCGCATTTCCATAAAGCCAATCTCGCCTGGGTAGTCTATCCAAAACCATACAAGCAGGTTTACTGAGCTGTCAGCAAACTCGCTGGCATATACTGCAGTTTCAGATTGTTTAATTACGCCATCAAGATCATTAATAGCATGGGTAAGTACGTCTCGTGCTTTATCTACATCGTCTGCGTAAGAAATCCCCACAGGTACTTCAATACGACGTTTACGTAGGCGCGAGTAATTTAATAGCTCGTTTTTAAACAGGATTTTGTTGGGCACTATGGCCATTTGACCATAAAAGTTCTCTATTAGAGTATTGCGCAGGTTAATACGCTCTACGGTGCCAAAGGTATCGCCCGCTTCTATAATATCGCCAACGCGAAATGGTTTACGAATACCCATTACAATGCCTGCAATTAGGTTTTCGGTCATATCTTGAAAAGCAAAGCCAATAGCAAGGCCAATAATACCCGCACCCGCAAGTAATGATGCTACTGCTTTTGACAGCCCCATAATGTCGAGTGCGAAAAAGAAACCAATAACAATAATCACCATGCGACAAATGCCTGTAATAAGGCCGGCAATTTGTGATGACTCAAAAATGCGGTTAAGTAACTTCTTTATCCAACCCGATATCCATTTAGATAAAACTAAAAACACAATGAAGATAACAAGCGCAATTACCATGTTGGGCAAATTCTTTATGGTTATTTCAAGCCAATGAGTGAGCTTTTCATTTATAAGAGACCAAAACTTCTCCAATGTAATCGACATAACTGCTCCTTTAATAAAGTAATGACGTTACCTTGGGGCACGCAGTTTATATGCCAGCGTAGCTAAATTGAGTAAGGCTAAGGTGTTGTGAGGCGTTTGTAATAATGGGGCGGTGTATTTGTGTAAAAGGTACATGGATATTTTTCACACTGGTTATGTAAATACTACATTGGCAAATTTCTATTTTTGTATAAGCTGTTGATATTTAATGCTAAAAATTCTGGTATGTGAAATGCATTAAGTAAATCGAACTCAGCAAAAAGGAAATTTATTATGAATCGTACATTTAATACACTTGCACTAGTTACTGTTTTATCTACAACTGCTCTTTCAGTAAATGCGAAAGACAACCAGTGGAAAAAAGAAGCAAGCGACGCTTGGATTGATGGTAAAGCTGAAGCAACCTTACTTTTCAATACACAGTTAAATTCGTTTGATATTAACACCGATGTAGATAAAGGTGTGGTAACGCTAACGGGTAAAGTAAATCACGATGTTGATAAAAAGCTGGCACAAGAGTTAGTGATTGGTATCGACGGCGTTAAAGAGGTTGAAAACCGTTTAACAGTGATACCAGATAGCAAAAACAAGTCAGAAAAAGACGACAGTCAAATTGAGTCTGACTTTGTAGACGCAAAAATTGCAACGGTAATCAAAACACGCTTATTGTTCGATACAGATATTAGCGGTACGAGCATTGACGTTGATGTTGAAGGCCAGAACGTTACCTTAACAGGTGAAGTTGAATCAGAAGCTGAAAAGCAATTAGCAATTACCATTGCTAAAAATGCAGACGACGTTGAAAACGTAGAAGATAACCTTCGCGTTGTAAAACAGTCTTAATCCTGTCCCAATTACTGCACTACAAAAAAGCACCGAAAGGTGCTTTTTTTATGCCTGTATTCAATTCATGTAATTTTTGTTTTAAACGCAATAATAAACTATATAACCATGTTGTACGTATACCAATTAAACTCCTATTAGGTACCTAGTTATGTTTTGTGCGGATTGCGAAAGAATCGATAACTACTTATTCCCTGAAACCACGTTTTGGTTATTTTTACCAACCTTTGAGAGCGTGAACAAAGCAATTGTGTTTTGTGGAAATGGTGATTACCCCGCAACTCAGGTTGACTCACATTGCATTCGGGTGAAAGTTACTAAGCGACAGGTTAATCGCTTTTTACTTGGTTTATTTGGCGAGTTTGAACCCAACGAACTAAATGCCTCAAAAATAACAACAACCGATGGAAGGGAGCCTAGTTTTGCTGATATTGGTCGTTTGGTGCCTGCAAGTGTGCTTATCAATCGATTAAACAGTGAATGGATAATTAACGCCATTGAAGGCGACAACTACGAAACGCATTTTCAACCAATTTTTGAATTAGACAAACACGGTGAAGTAACGCCATTTGCTTACGAGGGGCTATTTAGGATCCGTGATGAGTTTAATAACATTGTTCCGCCAGCTCACGCGTTCAAACTAGCGGAAGGCTCCGATTTATTGTTTTCACTTGATTTAGTCGCTCGTCGCTCGGCAGTTGGTCATTTCAAAAAATCAGGACTTAATGGCAAGCTGTTTATCAACTTTAATCCATCGAGTATTTACGATCCATCTTATTGCTTAAGGGCGACAGCCTCAGCCATTAACGTGCTGGGTATTCAACCACAAGATGTGGTATTTGAAATTACAGAAACAACATCAGCAACAGATGAATCGGTAATGCGTGGGATCTTAAATTTTTATCGTAATGCAGGTTTTGGTGTTGCACTTGATGATATTGGCTCGGGATGGTCGGGCTTAAATATGTTACACAAGTATCGCCCTGATTACGTGAAAATAGACATGGATTTAGTGCGTGGTTTACACGAAGATCCGTATAAACAAACAATTGTGAAGCATCTTATTCAGATAGCGCATGACAATGGCAGCAAAGTGATCGCAGAGGGCATAGAACATCAGCAAGAATTAGCGATACTGCGCGAATATAAGGCGGATTACTATCAAGGCTTTTTATTAGGTAAACCCATGCTGCAACAATCAAAACTAACTGTTGAAGCGCAAACACAAATAGATAATACGCTAAAAGGCATTAATTAACGTTAAGTCTGTATAACTGCGCATATAACTATCCAATGCCAGTAACCAACATCTAAGTTACTGGCGCCCATCTTCAATGTTTAAAGCGGTTAACATGTTTTGCCTAGCAGCTGTATTGAACTCTTTATTAATCTGTGTGGTCTACTAACTTCTTGTTTTATTTAACCTGAACTCGCGTTCAGGTATTTGTAAATTTACCTAGAGTACATTCTTCTTTAGGTATATCAGTTAGAGAATATATGGACGTAGTACTTAAAGAAATAACCAGTTCAAATTATGAGTTAGTGTGTGATTTAGATGTAACAGAAGATCAGCAAGATTACGTGGCATGTAATATGTGGTCGCTGGTTGAGTCGCATTACAATTCTGGCCATACCTGCAAAGCAATTTATTGTGATAACCAAGCTGTTGGCTTTTTTATGTGGGTGCAAGAATCACCAGAAAAAGTGTCGATTTGGCGTTTTATGATAGATCACAAATATCAAAATAAAGGCATTGGCAGAATCGCTTTAAATCAAGCGCTTGACGCGATTAAGTTAACACCGGGGTTGTGTGAGATTGAAATATGCTATAACCCTAAAAATCCTGTCGCGAAAGACTTTTACTCACGCTTTGGCTTTCAAGAAGTGGGCATGGATGAAGACAACGAAGATATGCTCGCGATAATATCGCTATAGTTTGCAATAATACTAAAAAGGGGCGGTTTTTAGTGAAAACTTACCCCATTTTAGTTGGCGTATCACCTAAAGCTAGCGTGTTAAATCACGTGTTTTAAGTCTGCTAACGACACAGGCTTTAAAATCACATGCTCAATTTGGTGTTTGGCAAGCGCCTCAGCGGGTGGTTCGCTACCGCTAACAATAACTAGGTTGGCACCACACTCTTTTGCCTTTATTTCACTTGCGAGGGTTAAACCCGAGCCATCAGCTAGGTTTAAATCGAGGCAAATCGTATCAAATGCGGTGTCGTTGTCTAACAAGGCACAGCATTCGCTAAAACCGCTTACACTGTGACTTTCACAGCCAAGTGAATCAAACAGCAAACACATTAAATCGCGGGTGTTTTTATCATCTTCTACCACTAAAATACGTTGTTTAGTTGCGTTTTCATCAGCAGAAGAAGCGGGTTTTTCCCTGATGCATGGTTTTGCTTGTAAATGCGCTTCAAGCGACTGGTAAAGCAATTCGGTATTTATTGGCTTGGTAATAATGCCATCAAAACCAAGGGCAAGCAGGGTATCGATATTGTCTTTTTGTGCAGCTGCGGTGAGGGCAATAATCGGTGTGTTAATACCTTGCTTTCTGAGCGTAACAATGGCCTCTCTGCCACCCATTTCGGGCATATGCAAATCCATAAAAATAAGATCAAACGCCTGCTCGCCTGAGCACACTAAGTTAACCGCATCGAGCCCGTTATTTACACAGGCTACTTTTGCGCCAGTGTTACTAATTAGGTTTTTTAATAGGGTTTGAATTTCGGGCAGATCTTCAACAATTAGTACATCGCCTTTAAGTGATAACGGGCAAAGCTGGCTTTCATCACTTTTGCTTGCTGCCAAACTCAGAGGCTGGCATTCACCAATGTCGGTGCCTAAGTCAATATCAAAACAAAAGGTGCTACCAACACCTACTTCGGATTCGAGCGTAATTTTTCCGCCAAACAATTCAACTAAAGCGGCACTAATTGCCAGCCCCAAACCTGCGCCTTCTGAGGTACGGGTAATGGTATCTTGTAATTGCTCAAACGGCTTAAATATTTGTTTTTGTTTTTCTTTTGCAATGCCAACACCGGTATCTTGTACTGCTACATTCAAACAATAGTTCTGATCTTGCTGCACCAGTTTGAACACCACTTCAACTTTGCCTTCGGGGGTAAACTTTATGGCGTTGTAAACAAGGTTAATTAAGATCTGCTTTAGCCTTTTGGCATCGGTCATAATTACTGTTGGCAGGTCGCCTTTTGCCACTATGCTAAGCGCAATGCCTTTTTTCTTTGTTTCCATTGAAAACAAACTTTGCAGATCGGCAATTAACGGGCCCAGCTCGGTGGGGGACTTTTCAATATTTAAACTGCTGGCATTAATTTTTGATAAATCGAGTACGTCGTTCAGCAGGTTAAGTAAATGCTGACTGTTGTTATGAATAATGTCTAATTCGGGCTTAATATTGCTAAGTTGGTGGTTGTCGCGCAGCAGCTCAGTGTAACCAATAATTGAGGTTAGCGGTGTGCGTAACTCATGGCTTAAATGCGCCATAAAACGGTCTTTTGCGCGGCTATCCGCCTCGGCTTTGTAGCGCTCTAAGCGCTCGTTTTCTAAGTCACGCCGTGATAGTGCATATAAAATTGCCCGATTAAAGCGTGGGCTGCTTATTTCAGATTTTAATAAAAAGTCATCTGCGCCGTGTGCAAGGGCTTCTTTATCAAGCCGCTCGTCAGATTGCCCAGTAAGCATAATAAACGTAGTACTAAGCTTAAGTGATTTAGCGGCCTCTAAAATAGATAAACCCGTATGAGCGCCCAAGTGATAGTCTAAAAAGCATAAATCAACCGGCTGCTGCTTTAATTCATCGAGCACACCTTGATAGTCACTTAACCATTTGATATCAAATTGGTAATTAGGAATTTGCTCAAGGTAATCGACCGTAAGCAAATAATCGTCTTCATCGTCTTCTACCAATAATACACTTACGCGCTCAACACTTGTCATATTAATTCCTATGGCAGTTCAACAATTTCAATCCAATACTTACCAAGCTGTTTCATCAGTTCAACTAAGCCTTCAAAAGTAACTGGTTTAGTAATGTACGATGCTGCGCCAAGATCATAACCACGCAATTTGTCTTCTTCTTGCTTTGAAGTAGTCAGAATAACCACGGGAATAGAGCGCAGTGCCGCATTTTCTTTAATCAGCTTTAGCGCTTCGCGGCCATCCATACGTGGCATATTTAAATCGAGCAAAATAATATTAGGGCGCGGGTATTTTTGTTTATCTTCAAACGGCGCTTGATTGTTTAAATACGCCAGCAGCTCAACACCGTCATTTACAAAATACAAATTGTTGATGACTCGGCTTTCTTCAAGCGCGTCTTGGGTTAGTAAACGATCATCTTCGTCGTCGTCGGCCATTAAAATATTAATTCGTTTTACTTCAGCTTCCAGCATTACTATTTTCCTCTAAATGAAATGATGATGCTGCAATCGGCAGGATCATGGTAAACGTTGTACCTTGGCCAACTTCGCTGTGTGCAGTAATTTGGCCGCCATGGCGCTCTACGATGCGTCTGCAAACCGACAAGCCAATGCCTGTGCCTTTGTAGGCGGTGCGACTGTGCAAACGCTGAAATGGGGTGAAAATTTTATCGCTGTAATCTTGTTCAAAGCCGATGCCGTTATCGCACACATCAATTTGTATCCATTCGCTGGCAATATCATCTAAATGTTGTGCTGGGGCGCTAGCCTCTGATACGGTTACATTGATTTCGGGCGCTTTATCGGCTTGGCGGAATTTAAGCGCATTTGATAACAAATTTAAAAATAACTGCTGTAGTTGGCTTTCGTCACCTTCAATTTTTGGCATGCTTGCCAACGTAATGGTGGCGTTTGATTCGTTAATGGCGATTTCAAGGTCGTCCAGCACGCCTTCAAGTACGGTGTTTAGGTCTACTTCAACAAAAGCTTTCCCTTTTGTCGTTACCCGCGATAACGCTAATAAGTCTGATATTAACAACGACATACGCGCAGCAGCATTATCCATACGCGATAAGTAATCTTTGCCTTTATCGTCAATTGCGTTGGCATAAAGCTCTGTAATACGCGCTGAAAATGCGCGAATTTTACGCAGCGGCTCTTGCAGATCGTGTGATGCAATAAACGCAAAATCTTCTAACTCGCGGTTACTGCGACCAAGCTCTTCGGCGTAAAGTTCCAGCGCTTGGGTACGTTCTTGTACTTTTTCTTCAAGTAATTCGTTACTTTTTTCAAGCTCTAATGCGTTTTGTTTAACATTGCGCAGGTGTTTAATAAGTAATATTAAAAACAAGCTACTCATCACAATACAAATAGTGGCAAACCAAATTAGGTTTGCTTCAGAAGTTTTACGTGCGTTACTTAAGCGGGTAAATAAGTGATTACGAATAATCGTTTCGTTTTCAATGATCTCTTGATAAATGGTGCGTAAGTCTAGGTCAGATATTTGCACATCTTTTAAAAGGCGCTTAGGCGATCGCTCAGAGTTTGTTTGTACGTGACGAATGCCTGCGCCCACTAAGGCAAACTTAGCTTCGGCGTAGCGCACAAAGTTGTCGATACGTTTTTGCTGAATATCGCTTTCAGAGCGAATTTCGCGGGCTTGCGTAATACTCTCAGAAAATTGATCTAACGCTTTTTTATAAGGCGCTAAATCGTCTTCTTGCAGCGTGATTAAATAAGCGCGCTGGCTTGATTCGGCGTTGAGTAAGTCGATATGCAAACGGTCAATAGCCAGCATCACCTTTGATGTGTTTTGAAAACTTTGCTGAATTTGCGCAATACTTTGGGTGTTTTGTAACCCAATAAACGTAATAGTGCTAATGCCCAATACAATAATGACAAATGCGCACCATGCAAAGCCGATACTGTGAATAGCACGATCGAAAAATGCTTTCATTATATTCACTTAGCGTTTTCAGCGATTTGTTGTAACAGCTCGCTGCAGGCTTTACTTGCGGCGATTATTTTATTCGCCGCATCGCTAATCTCGCTGTTTTTTGCTGCATCTTCACTTAAAATTTTAATGATTTCAGCATGCATTGAAATATGATTTAGTGGCTTTCGCGCATCGTGAACTAAGGTATTAAGTTGTTCATTGTTGTCAGTCATGTTTCCTCGCAAATCATGTTTTACAGTGATTCTTCGTAAGCGTTTAATCGGTTATAGAGCGTTTTAGTACTGATGCCAAGTAGCTTGGCAGCCAGTGTTTTATTACCTGAAACTGACTCAAGCGTTTTGTAAATAAGCTCTTTTTCTACCGCTTCAATGGTTTTTCCTACATCAACTTCTGGTGCATCGAAGGTAGTCGTTGGCGTACTTGGTGTAACCGCTTGCTGAGCAACTACTGGTTGACTGCTCGCTGGTGGCTGCGCAAAAGGCGATGGCTCTATTTGTTCAATATCGATTGTTTGGCTATTTGGATCAGCCATAATAAACGCGCGGTGAATACTGTGCTTTAACTCACGGATATTGCCTGGCCAATGATGGGCAAATAGCACCTGTTTACTGGTAGGTGAAAATTGATACTGGGTTTTATATTCGCGGTTTAGGTCATCTAAAAAATACTCGCTTAATAGCTCGATATCTTCTTTTCGTTCACGCAATGGCGGTATTTCAATTGGAAAAACCGCAAGGCGAAAATAAATATCTTCACGCAGTACTTTCTTTTCGGCAATCTCACTCATGGTGCGGTTAGTGGCCGACACCACACGGCAATTTACTGGAATTTGTTTGTTACCACCAACGCGTGTGACATGTTGGGTTTCTAATACACGCAGTAAATTAGGCTGCATATCAATTGGCATTTCGGTTACTTCGTCTAAAAACAAAGTACCGTTTTCAGCTTGTTCAAATACACCTTGCTTTTGTGCAACCGCGCCAGTAAATGCGCCTTTTTCATGACCAAATAATTCGCTGCCGATTAAATCTTTGGTGATGGCGCCGCAGTTAACCGATACTTGCTCGCCTTGGCATTTGCTGGCGTTATGAATAGCCTTTGCGACAACTTCTTTACCAACACCGCTTTCACCAATTAATAATACATTTGCGTTGGTTTTTGCCACGCGCTCTATCATGGTGATTAGGTGCTGCGCCGCTTTTGATTTACCAATTAAACAGCCAAAGTGGCGCTCTATTTTCGTTGTACTTTTACTAGTAACCGCAGGCTCTTTAAACAATACGCGCTTGACGTCGTCGGCTTGAATGGGTTTGGTTAAGTAGTCGATTTGGTCATCACAAAGCGAAGCGATGGCGGTTTTTACCGACGGATGCCCGGTAATTAAGGTGATGTTGACGTTAATACCTTGCGCGCGAATAAAATCGATTAGGTGAATTCCGCTGCCATCGGGCAACATAAAATCTAAAAAAACATGGTCAAAGCGCGTATTTGCAAGCCACTCTTTGGCCTCCGCAATGCTTTCAGCGGTGTACACTTCGCAGCCGATATATTCAAAAATACGCGCGCCTAATTCGTTAAATTCAGAGTCGTCATCGACTAATAACACTGTTTTCATAATGTCCTCAATGTACTGCACTACAAAGTAAACAAATTACTTTGTCATAATCCATAATGATTTTTCTTTTATTTCAATGGTTAGTGTTTCGCACGTTTTTATTTCGCCATCAATACTATACCTTACTGTGTCGCCGTGTTGGTGTAAACAAACACGCTTACAAAGCGCATGATTTACGTTGTTTTCGCTGTGTTTTTTCTTACCTTCTAGGCCATTAAACACAAGTTGCGCAAGGCTAAACGCTGCGCTGCTGTTTTCATCGTGTTCGATTAAGGTGATATCGAGCTGCCCATCTTGGTAGTTAGGCTCGCCACCGCCTTGTGCTAACACGGTAGAAAACGGCGCGGCATTGGCAATCACTAAACTGTTTACGTTCAACTCTTTGGGGTTTTGTTCATCAACTGCAATACACACTTTTTGTGATTTGCTTTCAGACACGGCATTAATAAAGCCGCTAATGTAAGCAAATTGACCACCTTGATTTTTCTCTTCGCGATTAGCAAAGCTGATCATTTGCTCTTCAAAGCCAAATGCAATTAGCAACAAAGCGGTGTGTTCATTACATTGAATGGTGTCAATTTGCTGTGTTTTACCTTTTACAATTGCTTCGCATGCAAGTGTTATGGGTTCTAACTTAGTTTGCACACCAAGCAATACGTGTGCGAGCGCATTAGCAGTACCCAGCGGAATAAAACCTAAATGGCAGTCGCTGTTAACAAGCGCATGGGCTACGGCTGTTACGGTGCCATCGCCACCACAGGCAATCACTTTATTATGATTACGTTTCAAACGCAGGGCGAGCGCACTTACATTGGTGTCTTTTTCGGTAAAGTGAAATTCAAGTAAAAAGCGCTGTGTTAAATAACCAATCACTTGGTTATCGTATTGATACCATTTACCGCTACCTGAAACTGGGTTTATCACCAGCGGTAGGGTTTCGGTTTTTGCGAGTAAATCAACGTGTGCAATGGCATTTAAGCGTTTTTTTTGCGAACGATTTAAACGCGCGGTTTGGCGTAATTCTTTTACTCTATCAAGCGCACCTTGAGTACTGAGCTTATGCTTATAAAGTAAATAAGCACATAATAAAAATACCGAACGACCACGGCCAAGCGCACAGTGGATCACCACTTTTTTGTTAAGCGTGTGCATCGCCTCAATCCAACGTAACGCATGGAGAATTTGCGCGCGAGTAGGTGACTGGTGATCAAGCACCGGTAAATTTAAGTAGTACAACCCTTCTTGCTCAGCCGACCAATTTAAGCCGTCAAATTCCGCAGTTACATCTAAAATCGCGTCAATTTTATTGGCTTTTAACATAGGAATATCGCTTGGGAATAAACGACACGCAATAAACATTTGGTCTTCAACTTGTTGTAACGCAGGAACGGAGTCTTTGTAGCGCTGCCATGCGTTGTAAAGCTGCGCGCACAGTAAATAAGGTAACAATACCAGTTTAATAATTACTGGAATTTGCCCTGTTGCGCGTTTGCGAAAGAAATTTGGTTTTTCAAATAGGTAAGCGCTAAATACGATTAACACCGAAAGCAGAATCCAGCTACTGGCAAAAATAAATAACGGGTGTTTAGACACATAAACAAGACCGGATGCCGCAACAACCAGCAATAAATAAATGAAAGTTACATTCATACTATCAACACCTCAAAACTAAATAACATAAGGTTACAAGAATCGTACCTAAGGCTTTTTGTATGTATTTCAATATGATAGTGGTTTTTAGGGCATGTAATAACTACCCGTTTGAAAAAATTACAAAGGGTATAAAGCAAAGGTGTGTAAAAATTACATACCTGTATAAATATGCTAGCCTAGCACTTTCTTAAGGAGATATTATGCGTTTTTCCCGCTATTTTAATGTAAGTATTTTAGCACTTATGTTGATCATCGTTGGTTGCGGTGAGAGTTATCAAGCGTTACGTGATCGCGAAGCAAAGGAGCAGCAAAGCTGGCCTAAATGGCCTGAGTTTGAAGCCGCTGTGCCAAAACCCGATTGGTGGCATTCAGTACCAATCAAGTACATTGATCCTATGAATTTTACATCGGAAGAGATGACAGCCTATTACGAGAAAAATACGGGCGATGATAAATATAAACGTGATTTTAAAGTAATTTATGCGCGAATGCTTAAGCATCAAAATAATGCCCAAGAGATTGCAGGCTTTTTAGGTCGTGGCACGGTAAGCGAGTTTAAACCATTTTACGAATTCTATATCACACACTTTTTAGATGAGACATGGCAAAGCGAGTATTGCGAGCAATGTAACGACGCTAACTCTGCCATTAATATTGGAACCCAATGGCTTTATTATTTAACAGAGGGCGGCGAGTATGAGCGGGCGCAAAAAATTATCGATCAGTTGTTAGAGTCGAAATACCCTCGGGCGATCCCGATGCAGCGATTCTATTTAATTCGCTCTTACCGACGCTTACTAGCCAAAACGGTTACCGAAAAAGAAATATACAACCAATTAGAACCGTACATTGTCGAAAATTATAAATTGGCTGAACAAAAGCAAGACTACAAATTAATGCAGCGATGGTTAGATTTATAACGTGGTTTGTTGCAGTACAAATTGAGCGACAAGGATTTATCAGTTGCTAGTTAGCAAGCCTTTAAACGCACGCATTAAAAAAGCCCGAATAACTCGGGCTTTTTAGATTTTAGTGCGCTTTACTTACCCGCTAATTTTGCACGAGCGCTGTGCAGCTTTTTGTAGCTTTCGATTAAGCGCAGGTGCTTATCAAGGCCTTCTAGCTGCGAGTTAGTTGGTGTTAAACCATAAAAACGCACATCGCCATTAATAGAGCCAATAATCGCGTTCATTACTTCCTCGCCAAACATACGAGTAAAGTTATGGTGGTAGTCTTCAAACTCAAGCTCGTCATCAAGTGCTACTTGCAGGGTTGCATGTAGCGCTTGGTAGAATAGGCCGCGTTCAACGGTGTTATCGTTGTACTGTAAGAAGCTTTCAACGAGGTTGTTTACTTCTTCTAAATCGCCTAATGCTAAGTAAATTAACAGCTTAAGCTCTAGAATAGTAAGCTGACCCCACACTGTGTTTTCATCAAACTCAATACCAATTAGGGTAATAATATCAATGTAGTTATCAAGTTCGCTCTCTTCTAAACGATTAACTAAATCAGCTAGCTCGTCGTCAGACAGTGAATGCAGGTTTAAAATATCGTCGCGGTATAAAAGTGCTTTATTGGTGTTATCCCAAATTAAGTCTTCTGCTGGGTAAACCTCAGAATAATCTGGTACCAAAATACGGCATGCTGTGCCAAGGCCAGTAAATTCAGCAACATATGCTTCTTTACCGATGTCTTCTAAAATACCGAATAGGGCATCGCACTCTTCTTGGTTAGTGCCAGAGAAATCCCATTCCACAAATTCATAATCGTGCTTAGCACTAAAGAAACGCCAAGAAATGGTGCCTGTTGAATCAATAAAGTGCTCAACAAAGTTTTCTGGCTCTTGTACTGCCATAGAGTTAAAGGTTGGCTTAGGTACATCGTTTAAGCCCTCAAAACTACGGCCTTGTAATAGCTCAGTAAGGCTTCGCTCAAGCGCCACTTCAAAGCTTGGGTGCGCACCAAAAGAGGCAAACACGCCGCCCGTTTTCGGGTTCATTAAGGTAACACACATTACAGGGAACTGGCCGCCAAGTGAGGCATCTTTAATGACTACTGGGAAGCCTTGCTCTTCTAGCCCTTTAATACCCGCAACTATGCTTGGGTATTTGTTCAGTACGTCTTCTGGTACATCTGGCAATACAATTTCTTGCTCGATGATTTGGCGTTTTACCGCGCGCTCAAAAATTTCCGATAAACACTGTACTTTGGCCTCTGCAAGGTTGTTACCTGCGCTCATACCATTACTTAAAAATAAGTTTTCAATCAGGTTTGACGGGAAATAAACAGTTTTACCATCTGAATAACGGGTGTAGGGAATAGAACAAATACCGCGCTCAACGTTACCTGAGTTAGTGTCGATTAGGTTAGAACCACGTAATTCTTGCTCTGGGTCGTAAATATCCAGCGTATAGTCGTCTAAAATCTCGCTTGGTAGCTCGTCTTCTGGGCCTGGTTTAAACCATTTTTCATTTGGGTAATGAACAAAATCGCTATTGGCAATTTCTTCACCAAAGAACTGATCGTTATAGAAAAAGTTACAGTTTAAACGCTCAATAAATTCGCCAAGTGCCGAGCACAGCGCGCTTTCTTTGCTTGCGCCTTTACCATTGGTAAAACACATCGGTGATGCTGCATCGCGAATATGAAGCGACCATACGTTTGGTACAATGTTACGCCACGATGAGATTTCAATTTTCATGCCCAAGTCTTCTAAAATCTTGGTCATGTTTTGAATGGTTTGCTCAAGCGGTAAGTCTTTACCTAAAATCATGGTATTGGCGTCGCCCTCAGGCTGACCCATTAACATGGCTTGCGCGTCTTCATCGAGGTTTTCAACTGCTTCTACAACAAACTCAGGGCCTGTTTGAATTACCTTTTTAACGGTACAACGGTCGATAGAGCGCAAAATACCTTCACGGTCTTTGTCAGAAATGCTCTCTGGCAGCTCTACCTGAATTTTAAATATTTGGTTGTAACGGTTTTCTGGGTCAACAATGTTGTTTTGCGACAGACGAATATCGTTAGTTGGAATATCGCGCGCGTTACAGTACACCTTTACAAAATACGCCGCACACAGCGCAGATGAAGCAAGAAAATAATCGAATGGACCAGGTGCGCTACCATCGCCTTTATAGCGAATAGGCTGATCGGCAATAACGTTAAAGTCGTCAAACAGCGCTTCTAAGCGCAAGTTATCAAGATAATTTACTTTGATTTCCATGAATTAGGTTCCAAGTGTGTTGCCGCGAATAGGTGGTTGCAGCAAGGCAAACATAATGGCTGTAATTATCCGCTTTTTTAGCGCTTAATTCACTAAAATCGGAAAATAAATCGAGTTTTGGTCATCTATTGCCACATTTGGTGACTTATTTAAGCGAGTAAATTAAGGCAGTAAATTAAGCGAGTGAACAATGTGCTTGCGGCTAAAAGCGTAGACGAAACAAAGTAAATAGTGCGAGAGAATGATAACGCAATATGTGGCTACATCCTTGCTAGCCCGCTTTTACAAAGTGACAATAAACAAACTTTTGGGTTGTAGCAAAAGGTGTTGTATGGGTTTCATAGCGTTGTTCTTTAAGCACAAAATGCTCACCAAATTCGGCATGTAAGCTTTCTGCACTGTAACGCACAATAGGCAAGCCACTGCACTTTTCTGGGCCATCTTCTGCAAATGTGGCAATAATAATGTGGCCATGTGGTTTTAGCGCATGCAATAGGTTTTTAATGTAAGCGCTGCGCTCTTCAGGCGTTGTTAAAAAGTGAAACACCGCACGATCATGCCATACATCAAATTGCTGTTTTGGCAGTCTTACCTCTGTTATATCCGCTTCTATCCACCCAACATTTGCTGAACTTTCACCAATGCGCTTTTTAGCTGTTGCAAGGGCAGCACCAGATAAATCAAGCACCGATACATTTGTATGCCCATTTAACAGCAAATCATCAACCAAAGTGGACGCGCCGCCACCCACATCAATAATGGCGGCACTTTTTTCACAGTTTAAACGGTTTATAAACTTTAACGAGGTCACCGCATGCGGCTGAAACCAACTCACATCACTTGATTCTTTAGTCGTGTAAACCGTTTCCCAATGTGATTTCTTTTGCATAGTGTTTCCTGAGTTGGTTTGGTGATGCCTTAATGAACCGCGGAAAATAGTAGGCTAAAATAAGCGACGAAGTAGCGCAAGTCTACTGTTTTGCGTCCACGGTTTAATTAAATTGTTATGTTTCAAACCCACAGTTTCCAGCGGTAAAGATTACCCTAGGTTTCCGCTGCTAAATCGACATAGCACTTTGTTAAGCATATAAGATTTTTAGCATTTAAGTCTGTTTTAATTTTAAAACCTGAGAAGAACAAATCATCAAGTTGATACTTAATCATCGAATCATGATGTTCCCAATGATATGTTTTTCTAAAGTATTCTTGAGCCATTTCATCGCTCGGAAAGGAAAAAACCAATTCGAATTTAGCAGACTCTAAATCAGAGCGGCCTTTTCGAAGTGACTTAACTATTGTTTCGATTCTATCCATGCTCAACTTGAACTAACGCCCATTCATTAATGCGCTTGTTAGGTACACTTTACGCCAGAGTATTAAAGCTTTCTACTCTATCAATTAACTCTTGAGGGAAAAAAGTAGTACCAGTTAGGTTTTCACCGACCCAATTGGGACCGAGCTTAAATTTAGCCTCAAACAACTGGGGCAACCAATCATTTTTGAATTCACTCAGTGTAATTTGATAAGGCTTTCCATTTGAATATTCTGCGAGGTGCATAAGGCTCTTTCTAACTCGTAATTCTGTTGACCAAATAGGTAGGACGCAAGTGCCATCTTCTTCCACCCACTCTAGGAATTGATCATCTTCAAATTCAATAACCCATAATGATTGAAACTGATTAACATCTCGACAAAAAGCGTTGATTTGTGAACCTAGGCTCATCCGTGTACCTAACAATTTAATATGACCCAATGGGTCGTTTCTCTACCGAGCCGCGGGTCATTTTTTATCATTGAACCAGTTCTATCACAAAGGCTAACTTATTGCTATATATACTTTTAATCATTTAAGTAATTATGAAAAGGATAAAAACGCCCCATTGGGTCTTTTCCATGACTATAGGAGCAAGTTACTAGTTAAAATGCATAAATTCAACGTATGTTATTCGCTCCAATTTGCCCTTGAAGGCTGGTGTTGAGAAAAACTTCCCCCTTTAATCAAACCTGAAAACAAAATTTAAATGAATAATGCGAGACAGGGAGCGAAGCGGTTGAGCAAGTCATGCTGAGGCATGGATGCCGATTTATGGCGTTTATATTCACATTTAAATTATGTTTGAAGAGTTAGTTTGATTTCTGGGGCGGCTTTTTCTTGGTTCGTTCTTTTTGGCCGTTTAAAAAGAATGAACGAGCGCATCATGGATGATGCGAGATAACAATCAAGGATGAGTGCTACTTTGCAAACGACTACTCATAATCCAAAAGCCGATTAGCAACTCCATCCACAATCAATCTCCTCTACAATTTAACCAATCGGATCAGAGTCGTTGATTTCTAGATCGAACGACTACTGTGCCTGCGATTTTGTCATGCCAGCCTTGCTTTTTTGCATCAAAAGCGACCCCAAAAAACCTAAGCCTAGGGGAAATAACGAAATGTAGTAGCCAACATAACGAATAATTGATTGTTGTTTGGAGGGCGCATTGCCTGTTTTAGCATCTACTACTGCGGCAACTCAGCACTTAATAATGCAATCGCCAATTTATTGTTTTTGCTTTTTGCAACGTCTAACGCGGTGTTGCCGCGCTTATTTTTGCGTGATGTATCGGCACCGTTTTTAAGTAAAAAACGCAAGTTTTCAATTTTTCCTAAGTACGCAGCATCAATGGTGGGTGTGTCGCCATTATTATTCGCGATATTTACATCAGCACCGTTTGATACGAGTAGTTTTACTAGTTCAAAATTGTTGGTGCTCCAGCCAGCAAGTATTAGTGCGGTGTCGCCAGCCTTTGTTTGCGCATTTAGGTTTGCGCCTTGTTGTATTAGTAGCTTCGCTCCTTCCAATAAATAAGGGTCTTTACGAAAGCTTGTTATAAATAATGGCAGAACGGAGCTGTTTGAATTATGCAGCTGGGTTTTGTTGTTTGCGGTATTTTGTAGCATGCGAAAATAGTCGTGCTTGTTGTTGGTTAACGCAAATGCAAACAATGAATCTTTATTGATGATGACATTTTCAAACTTCGCGCCATGGTCAATCATGGCTTTTGCTATTTGAACGCGATTTAGTATTACCGATTGATAAAAAGCCTCGGTGATTACGGCGTGTTGATTGAGTGTAGATTCAGTAATTGTGTTATTTAGTGCGCTTAAATCATTATGTACCACCGCATCTATCAGCGGGTGATTTGGTACTAACGCGGGTGCTGTACTTTCGATAACGCCTTGTAGCCAAGGGTAAATAGACGACACTCGGGTGTAATATTCGCCAACGCCGTAGTGCCCCTCAGGAGTGCCATTGCTAACCTGATAAGAGCTTATGCCAATCACAATTGGCGTGTTATCAACAAGTACAAAAGCAGGGCCGCCACTGTCACCGCGCGAGCTTATGCCTTCAAACTGGGTCGCCGTTTCGGGTTTATTAAAAGTAAATCCAATCACATGCTCATTAGCACTTGCTACGGTATTTGTTGCGCCTCGTTGCTTAGCATCATCTCGAATAAGACCATCTTGCCCGTTGCCAAAGGTGCCTCTGCCCACAAAAATAACCTGTTGCCCAACTTCATTTTTTTGCTGATTTAAAGTCGCTGGTTTTGCATTTTTTAGAGGATCTTTTAATTGAACCAGCGCGGCATCATAAAATTCGTCATTTGCGCGTTTAAATTTAGGGTGGGTAACAATTTTTGCGACGCGGTAATGGCTGTTGATATGCCGCGCAGTAAAAATATCACTTTCTTTACCTGCTACACAGTGCGCTGCGGTTAACAGCCAGTTGTTATTAATTACGGTTGCGGCGCAACCAGCAACATAAGCAACAGACGGTGAATACTGCTCGCCAAGCGCTAGGTACTTTTTATCGTCTACATCATGCCTGATGACAATGGCATTAACTGCAGTTGTAGCAAAAAGTAGTGCGAGCGAAATAACTGTATTCAATGTCAAAACGTATATCCCTATGTTGAGTTTGCAAGTGAGCGATTTCGCGCCTTGTGTTTACATCATCACAGTGCTTTTAGAGCTAAAAAGCGCAAACTAGTGTTACTACAATAGGTGAGACAGGGATAAAAGCCAACAGTATTTTCTAAGCTAAACAGATTGTTAGCTTTGTTAAGCACCTATAAGCATTCTTGTGTAAATGCAGCCCATACCAACGGCTATAAAACCAAAAAAGCAGAGACTGAAAGTGCGTTCAGGTATTGCATGAAAGGCTAACGACGGCATTTGTTTTAAAATTGATAGTGGCGGAATAACTAACACGGAATGGCGTTCGAATTTTTTATATTTACTCGCGAGCTTGGCAAAAAACAATTTAAAGCCAGCGACATACATTAAAACAAAAGTTGAAGCACCAAGTAACTCAACCATCGCCATGAGCTCTATGCTCATCATGATTTCAGGCCCTGCTACAAGCAAAACAATTATTGCAGCTAATGAATGCCAACTTCCTTTTGCTATTAATTTTTTGAACGAGTTAAACAAAAACCTCTCCTTTTATAGCTAACTAATTAGTTAAGCGGCGTAGCTTAAGCACCTTGTTAGACTGAAATAAACGCATATAACCATGAGAAAAAGAAATACAAGGGTACAGCTATAAAACACGAAGGGACTAGCGGTAACATAAGCACGACTAAGTTGTATGCGACAAATGTGTTTACTGTCTGA
The DNA here is from genome assembly GCF_000238255.3 of Pseudoalteromonas spongiae UST010723-006. Taxonomy (NCBI): domain Bacteria; kingdom Pseudomonadati; phylum Pseudomonadota; class Gammaproteobacteria; order Alteromonadales; family Pseudoalteromonadaceae; genus Pseudoalteromonas; species Pseudoalteromonas spongiae. The sequence goes on along the minus strand of NZ_CP011040.1, from coordinate 1,461,824 downwards.
TCTTTAGAGCCATTAGCATGAATAAAGTCATCTGTTGCATCTCTATTTTTAACTTCTTTATAGCCACTATCGAAATCAGGTGCGTTAGTAACAACAGCTTTATACATGTACTTAAACAATGGTGAGCAGATCAAAGCGCCTGTTATCACTGAAATTAGCGCTATTCCTATATTCAATGTTCACTCCTTGAAACTTAATAGTGTTGATAATACTTGGTAAAAATTAGTGACGAAGGAGCTTCAACAAATTGTTATGTTGCATTGAACCCTAAATTATTTATTTGTGCTCCACAATAAAAGCAATTTGTACGACGCTTTGAAATTCTGTGACCACAATCAGAACACTCAGTTGGTTGTGCTAATTTGCCATCGGCTTTACCATCTCGAAGATCTATTTCTTCAATTTTCTCCATAATTTGTTTTTGAGATATACCCAATTCATTTAATAGCTCTAACGCTGCCAAGTTCATAATATAAAGTTGGTCTATTTTTTCGGAAAGAGTGTCAACATGCGCTTCATTTTGATACGAACGAATTTTTGTTTGACTACCTTCAACTGAATTTTTAGATATTCGAAGATCTTGAAACATATTGGTTAGAAATTGCATCCGTTCTCCTTAGAAATATAACAGCGTATTAGCGTGCATAATGATTTAAGCGCTTTATATCGTGCAGACCAATAATTTTTTATTTAATTATTTCAGTAGATTATCAGTATCGTTTTAGGCTTACAACGTGAAGCTTGGCAAGTATTAAAATTGCCTCACTTAATCGCGTCTAAATTGGTATTGGTATAGACTTCTTCCTGAATTTTCACGTTTTATCTCAAGCGTTTTCATTAATTAGTTTGATCGGCGTGACATATCCTGTTTGGACATTAAGCCTTGTTAATTTTTACACCACGGATTTATCGTAACACACTAATTCTACAACATTATTCTCAGGGTCTTTTACGTAAATTGATCGCCACTGACACCATTGATGTTCGGCGGTTATTACTTCGCAACCGGCATTTTCTAGCCTTGTTTTCTCGCTTAAGTAATCTTCTGATGAAATTTCTAATGCAAAATGATGCAGGCTTGAACAAGCTGGTTCAATGGTTGAGGTATTGTCATTGACAAATGCTCTCGGTAACTCTTCGGCAAATAAGCCGATTACTTGTGTATGACCACCAAAGCCCTCTGCAATTTTAAAAAATGCGACTTTGGGAAATTCTTTAATCAGTTCAAGGCCAATAATGTTGGCGTAGAACGCTTTCATACTATCCAGATCGCGCACTCTAAGTACTGTTTCGCCTAATCCTTTAATTGCAGGGTTCATCTCTTTCTCCTTAAAACATAATACCAATTCACTTAAGTAGCTGATCATCCTAGCGGACTAAATATCATGCTAACTGCGTTAGAATTTATCAATGTAGAACAACTACATAAGAAAAATTCAGCCTTGTTACCATTTCATTTATCCAGCGCTATCTCTGATCACATACTTAACAGAATTGGTATAACAGCGTATTAGTGTGCGTAACGATTTAAGCGCGTTATCTAGATCTTAAAACCTTGCAGACTAATTATTTTTTATTTAATTATTTCAGTAGATTATCAGTATAGCTTTAGGCTTACAATGTTAAGTTTGGCAAGTGTATTTATGGCTTACTTAATGGCGCGAAACGTTGGATTACGTAAGGCAGCGGTTTAATTTAAATACGAGAGAAGCCTAAAAGTTTGCTTTGTGCAGCGTGTTTACAGCTAAGCAAAGGATTTAAACTGTGCTCTTATAAGAGAGCTAATTAATTATTTTGCGCCGCAATATCGGGTGCTTTAATAACAAAGTCACGTTCTCTGTCGCCGTCGAATCCGACTGCGCTATACACTTTATGGGCACCATTTAGCTTTGCGCCAGATAGCAGCATGACTTTGTAGCAGCTTAACTGCCATGCTAAATCAATTGCATAACTGAGTACTTGCTGGCTTAACCCTTGACGGCGAAAATCGCGGCGCGTTACAACATGTTCAATTAAACCAAACGGGCGTGCGCCAACGGCAATGCTTAAATTGATACTGAGTGCACACGTAGCTGCAAGCGTGCCATTAATATCAGCAACCACTATATGGGTTCTGTCGTCACTAATTATTTGTTGCCAGCGCTCAATGGCAAGTGAATCGGGCAGCGTTGGGTCGCTTGGTCGCAATTCGTTATAGAGCGTTAATACACCAACTAAATCATCCTTGTTAGCGAGTCGGATCATGGTATTTCCCTTGTTTGGCTACGTTATTGCGATTGCTTTTGTGTGCGTTTTAGCCAACGAATTTGTTCACTTTGGTCGCGCGTGGGGGTGCCGCCGTTGTCTTTTAGTGTTTGCGCGTTTTGTGCCAGCATGCGCTCGGTGTTGAGCTCAATTTTCTCAAGTACTGTCATCAGTAATGTTTGCTCTTCATCACTAATGCCATCGAGCACATCTTCACAGCGTTTGGCCATGTAGTTAGCAATATTTTGGTAAATAGGTATGCCAGCTTTGCTTAATTCAACAAATTTACTGCGGCTGGTGGCATGGTCGTTGGCGGCTTGAATAAGCCCTTCTTTTAACAGGCCATTGATTGCACGGGTAACTGAATAAGGGTCGAGCCGTGTTTGGTAAGCAATATCAGCCGCATTAATCGGCCCATAAGAGCCAACATTTAATAGTACGCGAATTGCTCGGGTGTCTAGGTCGGTAATTTGTTTTACATAGGCGTCTCTATCAAGTACCAGTAAATTACTGGCGGTTGCAATGCGGTAGGGAACCTGCTGATAGAGGTCAATCGCGTCATTGGTTTTACTGCTTAATGAAAAAGACGTTTGGCGTTTGTTTGTTGTCATAGCGCGTTATTGATTTTTATATTTAGGCACGGTACTGGCTGCAAAATAGCATATTTAGCCGATGTGAAACACTGAGAAATAAGTTTGTACAAAAACTAGACATGGTTTAGTGACTTGATTATATTTATGTTGCATATGCAACATAAATATAATCAACAGGAGAAATAGCATGGCGTTAGTAGCCCCTTTATCACCCGATCACGATAGCGAAGTGGCAGAACTAGCAAAGTTTTTTAACGAAACCTTAGGCTTTTGCCCAAATAGCGTATTAACCATGCAAATTCGCCCAGAAATAGCCCGCGCATTTATTAATTTAAACAAAGCGGTAATGGCAAATGATGGGCGCGTAACAGCAGAGCAAAAGCGTTTAATTGGTTACATCACCAGCGCAAATACTGGGTGTCGTTACTGCGAAGCACATACAATTTTAGCGGCTGAGCGTTATGGCGGTAGCGATGAACGTTTAAAGCATATTTGGCAATTTAGGTTATCCGATTTATACACTGATGCTGAAAAAGCGGCGTTTGAATTTGCCTTAGCAGCCTCAAGCGTGCCTAATGCGGTTGATGATGCGATTTCGGCAAATTTAAAAGAACATTGGGATGATGGCGAAGTGGTTGAAATTTTGGGTGTGATATCACTGTTTGGTTATTTAAACCGCTGGAACGATAGCATGGGCACCACCATGGAAGCGGGCGCTGTTGCCGCAGGAAAAGAACACCTAACACACAATGGTTGGCAGGTTGGTAAACACCAATAAGTGAATTATTGAAAAACTGAATATTGCACTTAAAAGTTATTTTTTAAGTGCAAACTTCACGGCGGCATCGGCATGAATGCCTGTAGTGTCGTAAAGGGGAATCTCCGTATCGTTTTGTGATACTAATAATGCGATTTCAGTACAGCCAAGAATTATCGCTTGCGCACCTTGGCGGTGAAGCTTATTGATGATTGCGAGGTAACGTTCTTTTGACTCAAGATTGATTTCGCCAAGGCATAGTTCGTTGTAAATAACGCTATGTACACAGTCGCGATCTTCTTGGTTGGGTACAATAACATCAATACCAAACCTTTCTGTTAGGCGGTTTTTATAAAAGCCTTGCTCCATGGTAAATGCGGTGCCAAGCAAACCAACGCGCGATATATCGTCTTGTATCAATTGTGCTGCGGTGGCGTCGGCAATATGCAGTAGCGGAATCGAAATATTCTCTTCAATTTGGTGCGCTACTTTATGCATGGTGTTGGTACAAATAAGTAGGCAGTGCGCACCTGCTGCTTCTAAATCTTGCGCAGATTTTGCTAGCATGTCGCCCATTTTTTGCCATTCGCCTGCCCGTTGCAGTTTTTCGATATGATCAAAATTAACGCTATAAAGTAAAATTTCTGCGCTATTAAGCCCGCCAAGCGCGGCTTTTACACCTTGGTTAATGGCTTTGTAGTAATTGAGCGTTGACTCCCAACTCATGCCACCTAAAAGACCGATTGTTTTCATCAATTACCAATAACACGCTTGATTAAGAGGCAATACACAACGTACTTCGCCAGTTAGTTCGCTAAGTGGTTTATCGCCAAGTGCAACCGCTTGCCAACCATGAGGGTACGACAGTGAAAAGGGCGGAATTAACAGAGTATCAGCCACCGCTTGAAACCCCGTTTTACTGTAAAAGTTAGGGTCGCCATAGGTCACAACAAAATCCACGTTGTGTGTTTTTAAATACGTAAGCGCGTGGTTTATGAGTGCTTGCCCGATGCCTTTACCTTGCTGCGAAGAAGCCACCGCCATTGGCGAGAGGATCACCGTGGTAAGATTTGGTTGGTTGCTAATCCATAATTTACTAAACAGTACAGCGGCAAAAAGCGTATCGTGCTCTTTAGCAACAAAGCCAATCAGTTCATCGCTTGTGCAGTCATTCAGCATGCGTTCGGTGAGTTCGCCGATTTTTAACCCAGCCTTTGCGCCATCAGCGTCGCTAAAAACATGGGTAAAGAGCGCAGTGATATCGGCGGCTGCATGATGAGAAATGGATTCAAATTGCATGTTAAACAGTTCCTTGCTTACATTGATTAATAAGTTTAGTGCTGTTTGCAATATTGTTGCGAGTTAATTTAGCAGTAATCACTTCAGATTTTGCGCTAAGTGTATTGATGTCTTGCAACCAAATTGAAATCGACTCATCGTGAATGGTGTGTGCGAGTTGATAGTTTCCGCCAGCTGGCAATGTGAGGTTGAAATTGGCAAATGCAACTTGGTACGAGTTGTGGTTATTTGCCTCTTGGTAAGTCGCTTTTACCCAAATATTGTGTTTACCCGCAGGGTATTGCCTTGCCGTAACCCAAGTGGCGGGTTTGTGCTTATGGCACATTAGGTAAACATATTCTTTTCTACCTTGGCTATTATCGTAGCTGGTATTTTCAATACGAAAGTGCCCTTGTTTAATGTCGTTATTAAAAGGCGACATAGCACAGGCAAACAGGTTACTTAATAAGAGTAAAATAATGAGGTGTTTAGTCATCATAATTCCATTTTGATGAGAGACGCGCTAGCGTACGGATTTTTGTGCCAAACTGCAACTGGTTGGGTAGTCGGTATAGCCTTTTTCACCGCCACCATAAAATGTACTGTGCGCATTATTGGCTAATTGCGTTAGTGGCATATTGCCCTTCATGCGCTCAACTAAATCGGGGTTACAAATATAGGCTGTACCAAAGGCAAATAGGTCTGCCATGCCTTTATTTAAAAAGCAGTTGGCAAGCTCTTGCGTTAAACCGCCCGCCAACATTATTGGATGTGGGTAAAGCGAGCGTATTTTTTTGCGATACGTATCGGTGATTGGCTGATAATTACCAATATTTTCAGATAGGTGCAAATAAGCGAGCTTGATTGGTGCGAGCGCCTTTAAAAGTGCTAGGGTTAAGGTTGGCATGTCGCTGTCATGCTGTTGAAAGCTGCTAGAAACAAATGGCGAAATACGCAGCCCCACTTTGTCGCTGCCAATAGCATTAGCCACAGCTTGGCACACATCAATTGTTAATCGAATACGGTTTTCAATTGAGCCACCGTATTTATCATCGCGTGTGTTGGCATAACGGCGCATAAATTGATCTAGCAAGTAACCGTGTGCGCCGTGAATTTCTACTCCATCGAATCCCGCCTGCATGGCGTTTTTCGCAGCAATAACAAAGTCATTCACCGTGTTTTGAATATCGCTTAAATCCATGGCTTTTGGCATTGTGGTGTCTATCATGCCTAGTTCGCCATTTGGTAGCGGGCCGTAAACTTTATCGGGTTCTTTTATTGCTGATGGTGACAGTGGTTGTAGCCCTTCGATAGCTGTACTTGAACGCCTGCCAACGTGCCACAACTGAGCAAAAATCTTGCCGTCGCGCTCGTGTACTGCATGGGTAACTTTACGCCAACCAGCAATCTGCTGTTCAGTGTAAATACCCGGCGTAAGTGAATAGCCGCGCGCAACCCCTGAAATAGGCGTTCCTTCGCTAATAATTAAACCCGCAGTTGCACGCTGAGCATAATAGGTTGCCATTAGGTCGTTAGGAATGTTGCCCGGTTGCGACGCCCGCGAACGCGTCATAGGCGCCATAACAATGCGATTTTTGAGTGTTACTGATCCTAATTGGATCGGATCAAACAGGCTTAACTTCATGAATTAAGCGTGTACGCTAAAATTTCGACAATTTGTGATGGTGATGTGGCCCACGCTTGCGCGCTGCCGTCTACTTCTTTTAATGCATGAACAATTTCTTCGCTATGCAGTGTTATGTAGGGCTTGCCAAGGGCGGCGCAGTAACCTGCATCAAATGCGGCGTTCCACTGTTTGTATTTATCACCAAAGCGAATAATCGCTAAATCACATGATTTAATGGCATTTTGAATACGTATTGCATTTACTTTTGCTGATTTGTGGTCGCGCCAAAATGAGTTAGTTTCTTCGCCTAGGCAATCGCCAGCAGCATCGCTTGATTCGTGATCTGTGTTTGGTGAGACAAACTGAATATCGAGATTTTTAGCTTGGCAGCCAGCAATAATTTGTTCGCGCCAATCACTGTGGATTTCACCTGATAAATAAACTTTCATTAAATGCCCCTTACTTATATGTTGTGTGTTGTTGGCTAATTTCATTAACTAGGGTCTGTTGACCTTTCAAGTTCGTTTTTGCAGCAGTTTGATTGGGTTTTATACAAGGCAGCGGCTGCGTGGCATAGTTATTCTATGTGAGTAAGCCGATAACACAGTAGAAAAGCCAATCAAGCGCTGCCGAACGGTTCTTTTGAGCGCACTTTTCTCATTGTTGCTCGATATTCGCTTAGATTGCTAGGCCACACATCGAGCGCCGCGATAAAAGCACGCTCAAAGAGAACAAAAATAGAACAGCAACGTTCAACAGACCCTAGCCAACTCAACCCTAACCTATTGCTTCAGCCAAATATAGTTTATGCGTTGCTTAGAGAGTTTCAGCGGTAAAATGACGTAATTAGTACCATACACGGTAATATTTGTGACTTCACCTTCGCTAAGTGCAAAGCTGTTGCTTTCACTTTCTAATTGCCACGCGCTGTTTTTAGCCAACACCTTAAACACGGTTCGCCCTGCATCGTTTGGAATTTTAACCTCTAACTGAGCGTTGTCTCCGTAAGCGGCAACTAACGCATCTTTTTGGTAGAGGCCGGTAAATTTAACCGCGCCTTGAGGCGAGTGCTGAGATGTATTTTTTAATCTACAATCACTGCAATTTACCACTGTTTGCCCGTTAAAATTTACTGCAACGTTTTGGTAATTTAAGCCAGTGTTAGTCAATTGCCAATCTGGCGAGCTGCTATCAAAGCAGCCCACCAAGAGTAACAACAAGATTACAATCGTTACTCTTTTCATGTTATTTACCAGCAGTAGAAATCATTTTTAACAGCTCCTTAGACGGCGCTTGTTCAACAATAACTTCTTGTAGATCAGAGTTCATTACGTTTTGTGGCTTTTGCTGTTCATTCGCAGTAAGCGTAGCGCCACCGTTTGCACCACTCCAATAACGCGTGAAGGTCAGCATTAAGTTGCCCCATTCGTTAAAGTCGTTTAGCTCGGCACTTAGTTCGCCATCAAAGTTTAAGTCGTAGTTAGTTAATACGTCGCTGCTGTTGCCGTTACAATCAAAATCAACCGCAACAGAATTTGCATTGACTAAACCAAGCGACTCATCGATTTGAGCTTCGTTAATTGTGCCGTTAACACCGTGCGAGTAGCTGATTTTGAAATCTGCTGGTGCAGAGGTGAAACCATTTGTTAGTTGCGTACCCTCTGGGAAACAGTTGTTGTTACCAGAGAAGAAACGACGGTGGTAACGATCGCCTTCGCTTTCGCCGATAGTTGATAAACCACTTAATTGATACAAGTAGTTCATTACGCTGTGGTGATTAGGTTTATTATTGGTGTGGTTGTTACCGCCATGACCAAGGCCTAGGTTGTGACCTAGCTCATGCATAATCGTGCCTGCTTGCATGTTGTAAACAACATTGCGGTCTATTTCCGTTTCTAGGCTAAAGCCCCAGTTACCCATAGAAATAATAAAGTCATTACCGTTGATTTCAGCAAGGCCAGAAGAACCTGCTGAGCCATCTTCGTTCTGACTATTTGCCATTAGCATGTAGTGGAAAATAGGACGACGTTTGATGTCGAAGTTTTTCACTTTATGGTCAAGAATACTTGGTGCTTCAGCTGAACCTGCAAAGTTAGTTTGCGCGTAAAACTCAACTTGGTTACCGCCGCCTAAGTCATAGTCAGCTGGCGAAATACCTTCAGCTTGGTGGTATAAATCACCAGCATCAAAATGCATTGCAATATTTTGCGCTGCAAATGCCGCTTTAACTGAATCTAATGCTTGACGATGCAATTGAATACCTGGGTCATTACTTTCCATGTAGTCGACTTCGATAAAGATGTCTCTTACACCTGCGCGAGCACCCCACTCATAAAGTGGTAGGCCTGCAAAGGTTGCGCCTTCTTGTTCGGCGCAATCTGGAATGCCGTCGTTGTCGTCATCGGTATTACAGGCTACGTCATTTTGTCCGCCTGGTGTCATGTAATAGCTTACTTGCCAGTCTTGCGCTGAGTTTGTATCGCTATCAAGCGCTGTGCGAACAACACTCATACCTAGGTCTTCTTCCATTGGCGCGGCATTATTACCTGCTTGCCATTGGCTTGCGTCAGTTGGCAGGTAGGCATTTTCACCAAAGCTAACAAAATCTACCGTTGTACCAGACACCGTTTGTAATTCAACAAAACCGCCTGAGTAGTACCATTCAGGGTGAATATTTGATTCGTCTGAAATTAACATTAGCTGATCTGATTCAGCGACACTTTGTTGCCAGTAGCCATTACCGTGCTTTGCTTGCAGCACAATAAATTCACCCGGTGCGAGCGTTTTGTCTGAAAGTGCAAAAGATCTTACGCCAGTATCACTCCAATCGGTATAGTTAATGCTTTCGGCAACAATTTGATAGCCTGCAAGTGAAACAGGGCTGGCCGTACCGTTATAAACTTCTACCCAACGATTATCATCCCAGTATTTTGACGATGACACTTCTGAAATAAGCAGATCGCTGTTTTCAGTTTTAAATGTAAAGCTTTGTTCAACAAGCGACGTACCGTGGAAGTTGGCAACATCACCCGTTACTTTTACAACGTAATCACTTGATGCAGAAAGGCTTTGAGCTGGATCTAAGGTTAAAACAGTTGGGTTAGCATCAGTTGTTGCTGAGCTTAAAGTAAGCGCAACACATGTAACAAAGTTATCGTTACTTACCTGAATGCTGCCGCTACATTGTGCATCTGAATTAGTGGTAACGCTGGTTGCGTCTAATACATCGTCGAATGAAATTGTAATCTTGCTATCAACTGCGACTAAACGTGCGTTTGATTCGGGTGTTTTGGTCACAATTACAGGGGCACTTGTATCAACTAATTGAATACTCACTAACTGCGTTGTTTCAAGGTCGCCATCGCTTAAGGTGATTTCAAACTCTTGGTCTTCAGCGCTGTTTAGGCTCGGAGTATAAGAAAATACGTTGTTTTCAAGTAATGTTAATTCACCTTGTTGCGGCGCAGCTTTAATTGCAACTTGTACCGTGTCGCCATCAGGATCTGAAATGCCTAAATCAAACTCTAGCGCTTGATTAAATTCAACTTGTACTTGAGATGCATCAGTAATCGGTGCGCGGTTTACATCGGTAATAGTAGTGCTGATGTTTAGCGTTGATTGTGCACCATCGTTGTCGCTTGCGGTTACGGTAAAACCGACAGCGCTATCGCTGGTAACTTCTGGCGCAGTAAAGCTTAAACTGCCATTAGCATATGCGAACTCGACCGTTGGGCCGCTAGTTTGCACTACGTTTGACGACTTAATGCTACCGTCACTGTCTGAAAGTGTAATGGCAATAGCAACATCACCACGCTCAGGGTAGGCACTGGCAATATTGCTTGAAATAGTTGGTGCTTTATTCGGTTTGTCGTCGGAACCACATGCCGTGAGTAAGAGAATGCTCGATGCAATTAGGCTCGCTTTAAATACTGGCGCTTGCATTTTAGTCCTTTATTTTTATTGTTAAGAATTTGAAATAATGGCGTAAATGAAAGCGCAAGTCTAGCGATTGTGATGGATTGTAATATTATGTTTTTAAATGACTTAATTAAATTTTGTTTATCAATCTTGTGCAACAAAAAGGCGGGTGAGTTTATTTACAACAGGTGCAACTAAGGTAACTGTTGGAAACGCAACAACAAATGCAAACCCCCAAGCTTTTAACCAAAGCGAGATTAAATTATCAACAAAGCCAACGTTGAATAATGTGATAACAAACGACATTAAAAATGACATTAACAGTGCCATAAAAAATGAAAAGACAAAACGTTGGTATTTGCTTGGGATCATTGCAGGGGACAACTTTATTTATAAAACACGCGCCAAGTTTACCATAGTAGCGCGTGTTTCAGGCAAGTCATGCGATTAAACAACACGAAACATCAATACTATTTAACCTAAGCTCAGCTTATTTAATTAAATTTAATATCGCTTTAAAGTGCTCGTCGCGGCAATCTTTCACTAATTCAAACAGGCTCATTTCAAGCCCCGTAATATGTGCACCCAATTGCTGCAGTTTAGTGATGGCAAGCTGTTTATTTTCTGCTTTACGAGATGCAATACAGTCACCCACCAAGTGTACTTGGTAATTGTTGAGCAGCAAACTAGAGCAGGTTTGATAAACACAAATATGCGCTTCAATACCACAAACCAGCCAATGAGCCTTACTTTCGTGCTCAATTGTTTGCATAAACACGGGCTCGCGAAAGGCATCAAAGGTGTATTTTGTGATCGGCGTAATATCGTCTAGTAAGTTTGCTATTTTAGGGTGTGTTTCACCTAATTTTTCAGGGTTTTGTTCAAGCCAAATGATCGGAAGATTAAGAATTTTCGCGCCTGAGATAAGCGCGCAACACTGGTCAATATAGGCATCACCGCCTGCCATTAGGCTTGCTAGTTTTCCTTGAATATCAACAACAATTAAGCCTGCATTATTACGTGTAATCATGTTATTTGCCTCGATTGTTCGCTCTGAGTTTAGCCTTTAGTGCGAGAGTAAACGGTTAATAATGGAAAATGACTTTCACCAAATTGAATGGTGAGCGATAAGGTTTCATCGTCTTTAAACATTTGCTCAAATGCTAATGGGCGAATACGCGCGCCATTGCTAACTTGTGCCATTAAATGTTTATGATTGAGCGTACGCGAGCCATTAGCAAGGTTTTGAATGGTCACTACGGCGAAACGCTCACCATTTTCGTTGCTCATTAACACAAAGTTTTTTACATGGAAGTCGCTTAATTCAGGTTCGATGTTGCGCTCGTTTGGAAATGCCAGTTCAAAACTATGTGGTACGACGCGATCAACACTAATCACATTTTGATTAGCAAATAAGGTAAGTGGCGAAAATGCGATAAGGCAAAATAATAATCTAATCATAAAAACTCCATTTAATTGGTATAAACAGGCGCTAAGGCGCTTCCTGTTTGGTTACGAAAGTAACACACTCTTTGATAGCAGCAGTATTAATATTTAGTTGTTTAAGCGTTTGTGCTATTTGCGAGCGGACTGGGTGCAAGTGCTCGCTATTGGTAAAATTGGATAAGGCATTTGTGTCTTCAAAAACGCATGTAATCTGCAAACTTTGCGGAAATTTTTGAAAGTTAACTGTGTGCGTAACCCAGCAAAACCCCGCTAAGTCTTTAAGGGTTTCTTCGCAAAGTTTCGTGAGCGCAATGCGGATTTGGTTATCTAATTTTTTATCGGATTTACGCATGTAATTTAAAAACCTTGGGCAGCGATTATTCGCTGCCCACTATAACTAACCTAAGCGTTAGATAACACATTATTTTCTAGCAATTATTTCTGTATTAAATGTGTTCACAATAGGTTGTTATTAACCCTCTAATTAGTTTTTACCTTTTAAATCAAACACCACATTAATTGTCGCCTTAAAGGTGAGATCGTCTTGTAAATAGGTACCGGGCGAAACCGATCCCATGTCAGCACTCATCATGCGTGCATTACCCATTTTTTCCATTGTTCCGTAATGCTTAATTTGGTCGTAATTTTGCGCGTTAATACTGTAAACCTTGCCAAGTGCTGCGCCAAATGAATTGGCGAGGGCTGCACCATTGGTTTTCGCATTTTCAATGGCAAGTTCCACCGCTTTTTGCTGGAGCTGTTCTTCTTTTGACGAAGCCATTTCAACACGTTGAATTTGGTTTACTTCAACGCTTAACGCTAAATCCATCACATCACTAAGCATGGTTAAATCGTTCACGGTTACTTGAATTGAGCGACTTGCAGCGTAGCCAACATGCAGTTGTTTACGCTCTTGCTGCGAATACTCGTATCGCGGTGATACAGCAATGCGTGATGCAACAATGTCTTTTTCGCTAATATTGTATTTTTTAAGACCTTTTAACAGGGTATTAAAGCGTTTATCGACTTCAGCTTTGGCCTCTGCACTTTTTTTATCGGTATTCTCTACCGAAAAATGTAAAACGGCGATATCTGGCTTAACTGTGGTTTCGCCGTAGCCGGTAATGGCAATATGGCGGTGATTTGGCAGCGGGCTGTTGGCAAATGCAAAACTTGAAAGGGCTAATAGCGATAGGTAAAACAATGGCTTCATGGTGCGTCCTTTTTAAATAAGTCTCTGTTTTGAGATACGAATTATAAATAAGTTCACCATAAAGCATTGTGAAGAATTGTTAAACCGCCATAAAATTACCGTGAAACCCAAGTGGTAAGGTGTAAGGCAGCCATGCGCGGCAAATAGGCCCATCACTAACATGACCTATTTTGAAAATATTAACGCAGGTTCGTTTTGACGGCACATGAAGCGCTGTGCCGACTAAATAGCCATTGCCTTCTTGATGCGAGTTATCAACAATCACATGCTCTTCAACCAAAAAGTCTTCGCCATACACAAAGGTATCTTGCTTGCCATTATTTACATTAACCACGCGTACACTGTCGCTCCATACATCACTTTTTACTGATGATAAGGTCACCAGTAAATTATTTTGTAACCCTGTTAAGTGGTCGTACACACGTGGAAATTCGCTGATACCTGCAATGGTTTGTTTATGAGCACTGCCGTTTTTATAAAGTGTGAACAATACAGTATTGGCAGGCGTTGCATTGGACGTTTTACCACGCATTAAATCACTCATATGATGTAAGTTTTCACAATTTGGGTAAAGGCTGGCATCAAAGCGAATCGTACCATCGGTGTCTTCCCACGCATTACCAAAATGAAAGGCAAAGCCTGCATCCACTTGGTATTCACGCGTCAGTGTTAAGGTATTTTTGTCAATGACTAATACCTTCATAGGCAGGCTTTTGTTGAATCGAATTGCGCTGAACAAACGCTCATCGGTTTTATCTCTATCAAGTGACGGTAAGATGATCAGTATATTATTCTGCGTGATTAAAAAGTCATGTAACATGCCGCCACGGTAATTGGTTTTAAGTAGATTTACTTTTTGCGTTATTCCGCGGTTATTAAGATGGTAAAGTACAATGTCGCCAGTAACGGTACTGCCAAAATTCCAAATCGTGCGGTCTGCTTCAATTTTTGGGTGTGCTGAAAAAGCGAGTCCTTTTAAACTATTGCTATAACGTGTGTTTTCGCCAAGGTTTACAAGACCTTTTGCGTCCAAACTACTTGTATCTATTGCGGTTGCAGAGCCAGCTTCCCAAAGTGCCCACAGCTCGCCATTTACCGGAATAATATTGGTATTGGCAGCATTAATAATGTCGGTTTTATTGACAGGCAAGCTGCCGGGTAATTTGCTATTTGGTCCAGAGAATAAAAATTTATCTGCGGCTTGCTCTTGAGTGTACTTGTTGGTTTTTACAAACTTTGCGCGGTGCTGAATGCCAGTATCAGCAAAATTAAAGTGTTGGATCATGCCATCACCTTCAAACAGATGAGTGTAGCGTTGTCCATTGCGCTGATGCACCGCAGGCCCATTACGATAAAAATTGCCGCGAAGCGCTTTTGGTAATTTCCCTTCAATGGTTAAGTTTTGCCAAGGAATATCACCAGACATGCTTTTTAAACCAATTAAACTAGGGTTACTAAGAGCAGCCTTGTCAAAACTGGTTGCGAACTGCGCCATGATATCTTCATTTGCGCTCGCCAAATTTGCTAGCGCAGGAAAGGGGTTACAAGCAGCTGCAGCAACAGATAAACCGAGCATACTTTTTAAGGCTTCACGTCTTTGCATTACTTCGCTCCCTAGTAGTTAACAGTTGATGAATTAATAACGGCAACATCCGATACCATGAAGGTCATTTGCTGATAGCTTGGCGGACCAAAATTTACCGGCGCATTATTTGAGAAACCATAACCTTCGATTGGCATACCAAACATGTTGTTGTCGAAGTCTCGGTTACTGTTTTCATCATGGAAGTAGCGAATGGCATAGTCACCGGGTTCAACATCATTGAAAGTCACTGTTAGTTTCCCTTTTTTTGCATTCACGATTGCAACATTGTGTGCTTCACCTTTTTTAAAGTTGTTTTCGCCTTTGAATAATTGGATGTATAACTTCCCCTTATCGTGTTGAATACCTTCAATATTAAATTGCACGGTTTGTGCAGATACAGGTAATATAAAAAGGCTTAACGAAAGCGTAGATAGTGTTAAAAAGTTCATTGAATCTCCTTAATTAAATTGTTTTTTAATGAGTGTTATTGTGCTCGTTGGAATCACAATATGACGATTTTTTTCAGTGCTCAATCGACCTTTCGTAAAGTGAGTTCATTACTTCGTGAAATAATAAAAAAAGCAGGATGTACAATTGGCGAATCGTGAAATTAACTTTAATAATCAATCGATAAGAGAGTTTTTAGAGGCAAGAGATTTAGCGACTGATACCGTTGTTGTTGCTATTTTTGTGTTGTTTTTAACGTTTCTTCGCCCGTTTGGTATGCACCAAATTGACATGTTTTATGCAGGGTTTTTCTGGAGTGTGATGTGCTTTACTGGCTACGTAATTTACTCGCCAACAATGTTCTTTTTGTCAAAACTATTCGATAGAAATTTACCCGAGCGGATAAACAACAAAGCCGTTCGACTTGTACTTTCAACATTAGTAGCCAGTGTTTTAATGGGGCTGTTAGCGCCCTTTATTATTAATCTCTTTTTTAACTATTTTGATAACAGCTATTTGCAATCATTACCTATGTCGATTTTATATTGCACGGTTATTGGTGGCATTATTGCAGGTGTAAGTTCAATTAAATCGTTAATGTTGCAACAACAGCAGCTGCTTAAACAAAGTGCAGAAGAACTGGCCCTTGAATCGGAAAAAGTAGATACCATTCAAAGCCAGCCAATCGAATCTTTGATTAATGAGCTGCCGATTGCCAAACGCGGCAGGTTAATTTGTTTGCAAATGGACGACCACTACTTAAATGTAATAACAGATAAAGGCGAGCATCTGTTATTGATGCGCTTTAAAGATGCACTCGCGAAACTTGAACATTATGACGGCTTTCAAACACATCGTTCTTGGTGGGTAGCTAAAGAGGCTGTGGTAGATACCAAAAAAGACGGGCGTAAGCTTATTCTTATTTTGCAAAACGGTACCGAAGTGCCGGTGTCTCAAACCTATTTAGCCAATACCAAAGCGGTGTTAGATCTTAAATAACTCCATTAATTTTGAAATTTTATAAGTGCAATGGCACCTGGCTTTTCTGTTTTGTTTGTAAGTGTTAACTCACCGTTTTGGTTTCGTATTAATTCGCGACTTAATACTAAGCCAATACCCGATCCTTCAGGTTTGGTTGAATAAAACGGCACAAATAGGTTGTCGTTTAAATCAACGCCAATACCGTTATCTTCAATGGCAATTTGCCAGTTATCGGTTTGATTAATCCGAATAGTCACGCCAGACGAGTTTGCAGTTAAATTTGCCTCATTGGCGTTTTTTACAAGGTTGAGTAGTGCTTGTTCGAGCTGCTCAATATCACAGGTTATAGTGCCATTTTGTTCAATGATGATATCGACTTCGGGGAATAGCGCCTCGCAGCGTTTGGCTATTGCATCTGTGGTAACGCTGGCAAGTTTTGCTCTTGGAATTTGAGACAGTTTGGAGTAGCTTGCAACAAACTCCAACAAGTGCTCGGCGCGTTTTTCAATCACGTTAAGCATGGTGGTTTGTAAATCTGATTGCGTTAGTTTTGGCAATTCTTGCAGTGATTGCGCCATTGAATAAATCGGCGTAAGTGAGTTGCGCACTTCGTGATTAAGTACTCTTACGAGCTTTTGCCATGCTTCTTTTTCGTTGTGTCTTAAAGACTGCTCAATCGATACAAACACCAATAAACGATAATGACGATTACCGCGGTTAAGCGCATGGGCAACGACTTTGTGGCGTTGATTATTCTGTTCAAGTTGCCATTTGTCAGCATCGACGCTCAGCCCTAAACTTGTTAAATCATTACCCAGTAAATTAGTTTTTTGGTAGTAGTTAGATGCTGCTTGGTTATGATGATAAACCTGCGATTGGCTATCAATCACGATTATGGGGAGTTCAAGTTCGTTAATAAAATCAAAGATAAAGCTTTCGTTTTGTGCGTATTCATGGCGTTTATTTTGAATGCGCTTGGCAATGGTGTGTAAATCACGTTTAAGCCCAGCAACACGACCTGCTGAGTATTTAGCAAGGTGCCATACCGTAAACTCTTCATTCGCTAAGCCATCAAGCTGCACAGCAACACTGTCGAGGGTATTAAAAAATCGGCGATAAAGTGCAGCGAACACTACAACAGTTGGTGCGAGTAGGGCAATAATCAGTGTTGTGCCTTCAAGAAAATCGAGCTTAAAGTGCACAATTAAAAAAATTAACAGCCCTAATAAAATCAAACAAGGTAGCGTAAAAAGTGTGATGACCGTGCGTTCTAAAGAGTGCTTTTGCATTAGTTGCTCTCTTTAACGCAAATATTGAATTTTTCGATACGACGATAAATAGCTGATTTACTTAACCCTAAAAATTCCCCTGCAGCAATAACGTTGCCATCAAAGTGTTTGAGCGCATTATTGATCATCAGCTTTTCAGCTTGCTCTAGGTTCATTAGCGGCACGCTTTCATGTTGTGTGCTGAGCTCGAGTTGCAAATGTGTTGCATCAATACTGTCGCCATCGGTCATGACCACTGCACGCTCTAACACATGTGATAACTCGCGCACATTGCCCGGCCAACTGTGTGCTTTAAGTTTTTCTAATGCAGTATTTGTAAGTAGTAAAGGCTCAAACCCATAGCGCTTACAGTGCTTTTCAATAAAGTGATTGGCGAGTAAGGCAATTTCGTCTTGGCGTTCGCGAAGCGGCAGAATTGTTAGCACTAAAGTGTTGAGCCTGAACAATAAATCGCGTCTAAATTCGCCATTGCTAATGGCTTTTTCAAGGTCGGCATTAGTTGCCGAAATAATGCGTGCATTGCTGGTTTGCGTTTTGGAGCTGCCGAGTATTTCAAATTCGCCTGTTTCAAGTACGCGCAGCATTTTAGCTTGCAGTGGCATTGGCAAAGTACCAATTTCATCTAAAAATAAGGTACTGTCGTTTGCAAGAGAAAAGCGTCCTTCCCGGTTTTCTTTCGCATCGGTAAATGCGCCTTTCTTATGACCAAATAATTCGCTTTCAAACAAGTTATCAGGAATGGCTGCCATATTCACACTCACCATATCGTGGTTTGCGCGTGGGCTGTTATCGTGAATGTACTGTGCAAGTAGGCTCTTACCTGAGCCATTTTCGCCGGTGATTAGCACATTTGCGTCAGTTTTTGCGATGCGGCTTGCGGCTTTAACTAGCGTTTTAGATTGTTCGCCTAATGCTAAAAAGCCGCTGCTTGGCTGGTGATCGCTGGTATTCTCTGGCGCTAATTGGTTTTCGATGGATTCGAGTAATTTGGCGTTTTTCCAAGGCTTTTCAACAAAGTCGGATGCGCCAAGTTGCATCGCTTTAACCGCTAAGTCCACTTTTGCCCATGCGGTGATGACTATCACGGGAATTGTCAGCTCTTGGCGTTTCAGCTCTTTTAAAAAGCCAAGGCCTTCTTCACCAGAGGTGGTGTCTTTGGTGAAGTTCATATCGAGCAAAATTAAATCGATTTGCTGATTTTTTAAAAGGGCTAAGCCGACACTTGGGTGGTCGGCTTCTGTGCACGTGTAACCATGGCTTTCAAGTACAATGCGCGCCGATAAACGCACATCGATGTGATCATCAATAATCAGTATTTTTTTCATAATTTTATTTTTATAGCTTTAAAGCCTTAACCAATTAAGGGCTTTCTTAACTGGCTAAGGACAGAGGTATTAACCCCAAATTTAGGTTAATTATCTCTTAGTGCTGCCATTGGTTTTGCATTTATTAGTTTGCTCATTGGGAATAATGTGGCAAACAGTGCAAATAACACAATGCTAGCTGCGGTTATAGTGAGCCATAGCCAATTGAGAAGCAACCAATTTGCTAACTCAACTTTAAACATTGTGTAACCACCTACCATCACCACCAATGCGGCTATAAAAGCAAACGCTAAAGGCAGTAAGGTGTCTGACAACAGTTGCTGATACAAACGCTTGCGTTTTGCACCGAGGGCCATGCGCATACCGTATTCGTAGCGGCGTAGACCTAGGTTATAGCTAAGTACACCGTAAATACCAATGCCTGCAAGTACTAGGGTAAAGAGAGCCAACACAATGCTTAAGCTTAATGTGATTCGTTCCATATGAACCATTTTGGCGTATTCATCTTCCAGAAAATCGAACTTCCAAAGGCCAATGCGGCTATCAACCGTACGCGCTGCCTGTAACAGCTGCTCTCGGTTTAAGGTTTTTCCTTGTTCCATTTGAATGATTAAGCCAAATGCATATGGCTGTGCAGCCCACCAAAAGTGTCGCCCTTGGTGTTTGTCGAAAAATTTTGGGTGGTTAAAGTTTTCAGTAATACCAACCACTTCCACAGGGTTATCAGGGTCAAAACTTAAGAACTTTTCGCCAACTAAACTGCCACCAGGTTTGAGCATATCGTTAACTGCTTTGGTGACCAAAAACTCGTGTTTTTCACCGCGAATAGCGGCTTCGCTAAAGGTGCGTCCTTCTATAATTTTAAGACCAGTAATATCAAAGTAATCAGGGCCAACCCAGGCTTGTGGAATAAAGACCGTTTCTTTACCTGACATATCTTTTACTGTGCTCGAGCGTAGTCCGTCGTTTACTGGGCTGTCGCCGTGGCCTACCTTAACAACACCATCGATGTTTGCCACTGCAGCGCGAATTTTTTGTAGGTCATTATATTTCTGTTCGAGAGTACGCTCTCTATCGTTGATAAAGAGCATGGTGCTATAGCGATTATCTACTTCACTGCCAAGCGGTCGTAATAGCGTTTCTAACGTTTTGTTTAATGCCATGGTGGCACCGATTACAAGGGCCGTTGCTAAAAACAGTTGCAGCGCAATTAACAACTTTACGGTGCTTCCTTTAATTTGGCTTACGCCGCCTTTGCCTGAGCTTTGAATTTGTGTTCTAAGCTGGCCAAAGTTGATTAATCGGCTGGTGATAAAAGCAAATAACCAAGCAAATACCACGCAGCAAATAACGGCAGAAGATACTACGGTCAGGTCGAGATTAATGGCGCTAACAAGTGGTAAATGGCCTTCACTTAAAAACTTAAATAGTTTGATGCCCCAAGCCGCAAAAAATAAACCAGCCAGTGCCGATACCACCATTAGCAGGCTTGATTCCACTAAAATACTGGTGAAAATAACGCCGCGTTTTGCACCTAAAACGGCTTGCAGTGCGAGTTGTTTGTGTTTTACTACGGCGCGAGAAATAAATAAGTTACTAACATTTAATAGTGCAATCAGCACTAGGCTTACTACGCCCACTAACATAAAAATTGCTAACGTATCGTTGCCGTTAAGCTCTTTTTCGCGAAACGGTGTAACGATAGGCACAATGTCGTCAACTTCATCAAACTCTGCTTTCCAATCACTTTTAATTTCTAAGATACGTGCGTGCAAGTAGGCTTTGGTAGATTCTGGCGTTTCACCCGCTTTGAGCGTACCGATAAGTTTTAGGCTACCAAATAAGTTCCACCACGGGCTTGGGCGATCGTCATTATAAAAGCGCGAATCACCGCTAAAGTGAAACCATAAATCACTTTTACTGCGGTTAAACATAAATGGGTTTGCGTAGTCTTTAGCTACCACGCCAACAATTTTATATTGGCCATGAACGAGTTCGATCGTTTGTCCGATCGCATTTTTACTGCCATCAAAATAGGTTTGCCAAATAGAATAGCTGATCAGTACTTCGGTACTTTTCTCATCAAGGCGTTTTTGTGGTGATAAATGTTGACCAGCAGCAAGTTGCATATTGGTAATGTCGTAATAGTCGTTGCTGGCAAAGGTCATATTTAACTTAGGCTGACCCGGCAAGTTCATGATTACGTCTTCGCCAATGTTAATTGCAGCAACTTTGTCAAAATTGTCGTGGTTGTTATACCAGTGAATAATCGACTGGAAGCTTTGAAAGCCGGGGCTGTTTTTATCGGAATAAACGTTATCTTGTTCCACCACCACAAGACGCGCTTCGTCATCGACATTAAGCGGTTTAATAAAGTAACTACTAAATAAACTCATTACCACAAAAAAGCAGGCAAGCGTGAGCGAAAGAGTGAGCACTATGGCGCTGGTAAACCCTGGCGCTTGCAGCAGTGAACTGCTGGCGTGTTTGATTTGTTTGGTTAGGCGTTGGACACTCATGCATGCGCCTCCAACTGTGTTGTTACATCAACCGCAGATACGCTTTCTTTGCCAGAATTGAGCACTTTGCCATCGAGCAGTTTTACCTGTTTTTTAGCGTAGCCGGCATAGCGCGGGTCGTGGGTTACCATGCAAATGGTAGTGCCTTGTTCGTTTAGTTCGGCAAGTAACGCCATTACCGCATCACCATTTTTCGAATCGAGGTTACCCGTTGGTTCATCCACCAATAAAATACTTGGGCTGCCAGCTAAGGCGCGGGCTATAGCAACACGTTGTTGTTGACCACCTGATAACTGATTTGGTTTATGTTTTACACGATGATCAATCTCCACTTGTTTAAGTGCAGTATTCACGCGGGTATCAATATCAGCTTTGCTTAAAGCGGGTTCGCGATACAACAGCGGTAGCGCCACGTTATCGTAAACACTCAGTTCATCAATTAAGTTAAACGATTGGAAAATAAAGCCAATATGCAAATTGCGCAGCTCTGCAAGGGTATCCATATTAAGGCTGCTGGTATCAACACCTTCAATTTTATAGCTGCCGCTGGTGACATCATCAAGCAACCCCATCACGCTTAAAAGGGTTGATTTACCGCAGCCTGATGGGCCGCTAATGGCAATATAATCACCTTTATTGATTTGTAAGTTGATATCGCTCAATGCGTGAGTTTCTACGTCGTCGCTAAAGTAAATTTTTGACACATTGGTCAGTTCAATTACCGGTGTATTGTCCATGATTGCTTCCTTAATTATTTGTAATCGTTATTGTTTGCAAGTGTTTAAAATCAGAGCTGTCTGAAATTACAAGGGTGTCACCGGCATTTGCACCTGAATTGATAACAATGTTATCGCCGGCTAGTTTACCAAACTCAACTTGGGTTTTAACCAATTGATTGTCGGCTGGGTTTAAAATGAAAATATGGTTTTGCGTATCGCCACTTACAAAGCTAGGGCGACGCACATAAAGGGCGTGATTAAGCTCGTCGGTGACAATATCACCTTCAATGGTGAGTTGTGGGCGGGCATTGCTTGGTAAGGTGCCTGTAAGTTCAAGCTCCACAGTAATGCGACCATCGCTGACAATTGGATTAATACGATTAACCACCGCTGAAACTGTACCTGCGAAGGTGTTTACCCTTGCTTTTTGACCGACTTCAATGCGGCTTGCTTCGCGCTCTGGCACATTTAAATCGGCAAGTAGTTGATGTTCACTACCAACTACCGCAAGTGGTGCGCCCATTTGCACGGATTGACCTTGCTCTACATTGACCGCTTGCAACATGCCATTGATACCCGCGGTGACATTGAGTTTGTCGACATCCAATTGTGCAGCATTAAAGCTAAGCTCAAATTCGCGCATTAATTCGCGCTCAACTTGTAATCGTTGGTTGTGTAAATCACTCGCTTGGCTAAGCTGCTGTTTGGCAAGTGAAACGCGTTTACTCAGTTGTGATACCGCTAATTGCGAGCGTTTATAATCAAGGGTAGATACAATGCCTTGCTCAATGAGTTTTTGTTCTGCTTCGGCGCGCAAATTGGCGTTGGCAAGTTCGCTTTCAAGCAACGTTAGGTTTGCTTCAAGGTTTAGTTTTTCACTTTTTTGGCTAAGTTTTAACGCTTCAAAGTTGGCTTTTTGACGAGCGAGCGTTAAACGAGCACGGTTTAGTTGTTGCTCAAGCGTGGGATTTGAAAGGCGCAAAATCACCGTATCTTTTTCCACGCGGCTACCCGGTAGATGAAATACTTGCTCTACTTGTGCTTGGTAACGGGCAGTAATAAAACGGCTGTATTTAGAGCGCAGTTGACCAAACCCCGACACCGTTAACTTAAGTGGCCCACTACTTACGTCTGCTAGCAGTAACTCATTACGGTTTATGGTGGCATCCCCATCACTAAAGGAAGATGCAAACCCCACTATTAAACTGAGCGATAAAATAATCGCGAGCGGCATAGGCCAACGTTTCTTTTTATTATTACTTGCAAGGCTTTGTTTAATATCCATCTGACTAACTTCATAACTTTTGATGGTTTAGTTATAGCGAACGCCGTGCCATAAATTAAAGTTAATAAAATCAGTTGCTTACTGTTTGTGGTTGAAGTTGATTTTTCCCTTGAACGGGAATGGGAATTAAAAGTGGGAAAAGTTGAACGTGATAGAGGGTGATACGTGTAAGTTTATAAAATTGTTATGTTTTGACTTTATACAATTCAAATATTCATATTAAAGGTTACTTTATGGCTAATATGACGATTGCTCAATTAAACAGTCAGGATATATTAATTGATGATGCGGTTGACCTAAGAGATAGGTCATCAGTTAGGCCTGACTTTAGATGTATTGAATGTGATGAACCTGTTCGAGCACATAAAGCTGGTGGTCACGTTGCTGCACATTTCGAGCACCTTAACCGGAACGCTAATTGCTCTTTAAGCCATAGAGCGCGGTGATTATCAATGTATTAAATCATAGTCAGTGACGATTTATTCTAATTTTAAAATATACACTGCTGTTTTGAAGTTAATGAATTTACTATAACAAATTCAATTCGTTGCATATATTCCTTCATAAGTGTGATCTGGCTTTATGGTATTCTCAAATTTAAACTTTAACGAGTAATCAAAATGATTAAGTATAGGAAGTAGAATGATTTGTATATAAGCAAAAGTGGTTCACTTTTGCTATTCGGCTTGCGCCAAAACCGACTTTAAAGCGATGGTGCCTCTCAAACAAATGAAATTAGAATGAATAGGTTTAGAATAGGCTAGATAAATCTGGTCAGTTCCGCATAAGATAGGGTTTTTAAAGTGGGTGTCATATAAAAAACTTACTTTCAAAGCTCTAAATCACCGATTCAACATTAGGAACCATTAATGTATATCAAACATTTTGCATTTGTTTTTTTGTTAGCGTCTTTTTTATCATTTTCTAAAGAAGACTCACTTCAACTAGAGGATGTAATTGCTGATATGAAATCCAATGAAGTATTGGAGTGGGCTGAAATCGATGTGGTAATTAACAAAGGGATTGAAGATGAACAGGCTGAAGCATACTTTATCAAAGGTTATGTTCATTTTTTTGGAATTTACAACAACACTAAAGACCTTAAAATAAGTACATCCTATTTAAAAAAAGCGGTTGCTAAAAATTATCAGGAAGCTCGATTTTACCTCGGGACTGTATTGCTTGAACAAAATGAACCAGCAGCTGTAGATGTGCTTTTGGAGTTATCCAAAGAGGGCGACATAGACGCAATAATTAATCTGTATCAAGCTTACAAAAAGGGATTGTATAAAGATCAGGAGAAATTGAAGGCTTTATTAAAGTTGGCATCTGATGCTGGTGATGATGAAGCTGCAATATGTTATGGAAGATTGGTCTTAAACGAATCAATAAATATTAATGATTCTGGCGCAATAATTAATATGGTTAAGTATCTATCGGTTAGAGCTGAGACCAAAGGTTTTTCGAATGATATGTATAAACATTTATATTATCACTTTTTTACTGTGTACAGCTTACCTCGTTCACCACTAAAAAATGAAAAATACAGCAAGTATTATCTAAAGCAAGCAGCTGAAAATGGACATGAGCATGCTATAAAGCTTATCAAACAAACTAACCTATGGTTAGAACAGTAAAAGGAAAACTAGGGTCAGAGTAAACTTAGGAAAACGGATAACTGTCAGATCAAGTCTGAGCTAGTACAGTTTGAAGTTAGACTAAATAATAAACATATTAATAGCAAAATAACGTCTTCAAGTTTTTCAAAATTGCCTGTTGTATTTAGCTTAGGTAGAAAGAGTGGTTTTATTTCTCAGCTGCAAGCTCAATATCTCTGAAGTAACTCACCCTAAAAACCACTTTTTATGCTTTTATCCCTTAAATCCGCCTTTTATCATTTAAAAAGGCGTGAAATGTGTAAACGTATTAGATTGCGTTGAATTGATATGAATAAGCATGAAGATGATAAAAATGAAAAAGTTACTTCCTTTAGCCTTTTTAAGTAGTGCTGTATGTGCCAGCGAGCCTTTTAATTTAGGTGAGTTTGCCAATGGTAAACTTAAATTTGGTTCTGCAAATACCGTGTTTGTTGCAGGCAATGAAAAAAAGGCGACGCTGCAAAAAATAAATTTAACAGATAACCATGTTACCCAACTGAAATTACCTGAAAACCCCATTATGTATTCAACGGGATATATGGCAGCAGAGCACAGCCCTCAAGCATTTGTGCTAACAGAGCAAGGCATTTTTCATGTAACTGAGAAGGCGCAAAACTTAATTATTACGGCGTCTTCAGTATTTACTAAAAACTCAGTTGAACAGTTTGAATCATTTCCGTTTACCCTTGACGTGAATAATGATGGCCTTACTGATTTTTATTTACCCGGTATTGAAAGCCAATCACTTTATATTCAGCAAAAAGATGGGCGCTTTTTGCATACAAGCCTACCATTAAAGGCTGAAACCACCGCAAAGTTTAATAATGGTCATTTAACCATAAGTAACCGGTTGCCTAAAATGCCGATATTGCTTGATCTAAATAATGATTCAATACGTGATCTGGTGTTTTTTGATAAAACTGCAATTACGTTTTTCTCCGTAACAATCGATGGCGTAAGCTCCAGCGTGAAAAGGTTTACTTCGTTTGATGTATTGCACAACGAAAGTAAGCAGCAACTTACTAAATTTGAAGATTTAAATGGTGATGGTTTTGCGGATATTTATACCAAAGAGAGCCTAGCAGATAATGCGCAAGGTGAAGTCGACTTTGATACTAAACTTATCCACCGTATTTATTTTGCAAAACCTGCAAACAATGAGCAATTGTTTACTACAAACCCAGATATTAAATTAACGCTGGAGGGGGCAAGTGCAATATCAAATATCAGTGATTTTAATGGCGATGGCGTTGCCGATTTAGCCTTAACCTCTATTGATATTGGCTTTACCGATATTCTTTCAATGGCGAGTGCCGCAATGAATAACGAAGAGTTTGAACTTGATACTGAAGTGGCGATTTATAAGGGAACTGGCAGCAATCAATTTGCCAAAAAAGCATCTGCGAGCAAAGACTTTGATATTGCTATAAAACTAAATGAATCAAACAGTGAAAGTGGCAAAGGCGTATTTTTAAAAGATTTTAACGGTGATGGCCAAACAGACTTAATGGTTAAAACAGATAACGATGAGTTAAGTATTTATCTTGGCGACAAAAAACGCGTACTGAGTCGCAAAGCGGTTTACATTGAACGCCCGCTACCCAAGTCAATTCAGAATATATACAGCACCGATTTTAACCAAGATGGCAAAGAAGATATCGTGCTAAAAATGAAAGATAAACAAGGCAACTACCGCATAGAAGTGCAAGAAGTTAAATCTGCTAAGTTGTAATGTGTTGTGTAGAAATAAGTAAGTGCCCATTTAAAAGTGAAATGGGCGCTTTTTCATTATTTTGTTAAGTGAGCTTTGCGAAAACAAATTAGCTTAAAAGCATTAACCGCAATTAAATACTAAATGTAGTTGATATGGGTCGCCGAGTGCATCACCGGCAATATCGCCACCAATACTAAGAGCTGCGCCCGCATCATCTACATGGCTTCTGCCAAAAATCCACATAGCAGTACCTGCAGCTTCAACGGCATCAGCGATATTGCGTTTAGTTAAATAGTCTTGTTCACTCATATTGCCAATGTAATCAACTTTTTCAGAAACCACATAAGGCTTCGACTTTGATTCTTTACAGTACGATTTTGCTTGCTTAAATGCTTGTTCTGAAACCTCTGTTTTGGTTTCGCCATACAAGTCAACGTAATGGTTGCCGTCACTGCTTGGGCGTACGTTTTGGTGGTGAGCACATGCGGTTAGTAATAGCGCTGCTGCTAGGGTTGTAGTCTTGGTTAAAAACGTCATATTGAGCCTATAAATAAAGTAACTATAGGTGTAATTATTACGGATGATTATTGCGAAAAATGTAAGTAAGTGTTGGGTATTTGTTGGCAAGTTAAAACACTTTTTAACCGCAATAAAAATATTAAAAAAAAGTAATGTAAACACTTGTGCTTTACATATTTTTAGCTAGTATTGCGGCGAATTAATTGACTCATTTTTAATCAAGAGGACAGCGATGAGTAAAACTAAAAAAATGCATCACGATCATGGCCGTGGTGAGATAAAAGACAACGCAATTAAAGCGTTAGTCACAAGCGTGTTATTTAAAAGCAAAGTTGAAAAGGCGAAAAAAGGTAAGGGTAGCTACCAGCGCAACAACAAGCATAAAGGGCGAGAGTCTTACCTTAAAGCAGCCTAAGCTTTAAGATAAGGCTTTTGTCTTTAGTTACGTAAAATTTATACAGTAAATATTTAATAGGCGATAACGCCGCTTAAACGTCATCGCGTTAGCGCACATTAGCTAATTCTATCAATGCCTTACAATTTTCTTGGCTTGAGGTTTGGTTAAATAGCATCGATATGCTTATCTTATTGGTGCTATTTTAGAAGTAACTGCCAGCTCATTGCTCAAACCTAACATTAGTTTTTTACTTTGTTAAAACTTGTCTGAAATTGTACTTGCAATACTACACTTGCTCACAAAGCTAAACGCTATCTTACAAGGCACAATGCTAAGCTTTCCGAAAATTTTTACTCAGATTTACGGATTATTATATGAAGCATTTTATCCCTTCAGTCATTGCCGCAGCAATTATTTTATCGGGCTGTGGTAGCTCTTCTTCATCAAATTCAGTTGATAACACCAGTTTGGAAGTACACGCGATTAAGCCCGCAGATGTAGCGAGCTACATTGAAAATTATACCCAGTTAGCGACGCAGCTAAATGTACAAATCGATGGCCATAACTCAGCTATCGAAATGCTCGACTTTGATATGGATGAAGGTGTTATTTACATTCGCTATGATCTTGGCGTGATTGTGTTGGGGTTTGATTTTGAAGGTGAAAAACCAAAGCAAGAAGTTGCAGTGATCACCAATCAAAATACCGAACAAGCCTTGCTTGGCGAGAATTTACAGCTAAGCGAGCAGAACGAAAACTTCGTAATAGAAGGTCAGCTTGTTGACAACACATCGGGTAATTTACATACGTTTAATATGACATTTAACGAAAGCTTAATCTCAGGTGGTAACAGTCAACTTGTGGTAAACGGCACTGCTGCGGAGCTATCGGGTACATTAGGCAGCAAAACCTATGTTCAGTTTCGTGATTTAGCGCTTGATCACCCAAGTGTAAATCGCATTATCTTTAAAAGTGTTGATGGTTCTGTGAATGATGATATCAATATGCACACAGGCAGACTAATTCATCAAGCACAATACACAACGGTAATGCCAGCCGATGGCGAAGCGTATTCTGGCGGCGTTGACTTGTATGCCGCAGGCATCAAAAAAGAGTATCAAGTAGGGGGCAAATTGGGTGTACATGCCTGGTGTTGCGAAGGTGATAAAGATGCAGGCCAACTTAGCAAGTCACATAGTGCACATGGTGCTCAATTGACTTATTTCCGCGAAATATTAGGGCAGGAACTCGGCCCTGAATTTTACTTTTTTACTATTAACGCAGCGCCTGCTGACGATATTTATTTGATGAAGCAAGCTGAAATAAACAAATACTTTTTTTAATTTTTAGGGGTTGGGATAATGTTCACGATAAAGCCTTGTATTACAAAGACTATAACCTATTTAACTTACGCAGTTTTACGTAAACGAATACGTGCAAATTAACGCACGTGTTAACAACTTATTGGATGAAGACTTTACATCGTATAGCACTAGCTACACAGACCTAAATGGTGACGGCGAGTACGAGTACTTAACCGGTCGTGGTGTGGTGAGTGAAGGTACATTTACCGACGATTACAATGTAAAAGATAAATGCCGTAACTTCTGGATCGGTGTTACTGCGTTCTTCTAAACATTAGATTTAGCAAGATTAGTCAATATGACTTTACAAGGAGCAGCCTAGGTTGCTCCTTTTTATTTTGTTTTTTAGTCGCATAGCGCTTTTCAAGCCATAGGGTAATTCTGTAGTCTTAGCAGGTCTATTCTTTAAAGGAGTTTCGCGATGTTGCGAACTATTTTATCTGTAAGCTTGGGGGTTGCTCTAAGCGCGGGTGCCTACGCCAATGAGGTAATGACACCAGAAAAACTTTGGCAATTAAAGCGTGTGAGCGCGCTTGGTTTAAACAAAGAAAAAACCCACGTTATTTATAAAGTGACAACACCAAGCGTTGAGAAAAACGATTTCAGCAGCAAGGTGTACCAAGTATCGCTTAAAGGTGGTGAATCACAACTGCTAGAGGCCTACCAAGGCGTGGTGATTGATAAAAGTATCTCACCAGATGGCAGTAAAAAGTTGTTCCATGAAAAAGTACAACTAGAAGATATTTTAGCGACCGACCGCCATAAAGAACTTGGCAAAGCAAATGCCTATGTATTTGATGACTTAAACTACCGTCATTGGGATACTTGGAAAGACGGCAACTTTAAGCACGTATTCTATCAAGACTTAAAAACCGAAGAAAAAGTCGATATCATGCAGGGCATGCCATTTGAAAGCCCAACCGCACCATTTGGTGGCACGTCGGATTACACTTGGGGTCCAAAAGGTGAAAACATTTACTACGTGAGCAAAAAGCTAACGGGTACTGAATATGTTCAAAGCACCAATACCGATATTTATCGTTACAACCTAGCAAGCAAAAAAACCACTAACCTGACCGAGAAAAACCTAGGCTACGACAAGTATCCTGCGTTTTCACCAAAAGGCCACTTAGCATGGTTACAAATGGACGAAGCGGGTAACGAAGCCGATAAACAAGACATTATTGTGCGTGTTAACGACCGCGACTATAACTTAACAGCGCATTGGGATGGCACCGTAAACAGCTTCAAATGGAGTGTTGATGGTAAAACCATTTATTTTGTAGCACCAGTGGGTGGTACTGTGCAGTTATTCCAAGTGTCGGTAAACACTAAAACCAAAGCACAGCCTAAAATCAAACAGCTTACCAACGGCCAATATGATGTAAACGGCATTGTAGCGGTATTAAAAGATAAGCTTGTTGTTACACGTAACAGCATGAATGCCGCGCGTGAAATTTACCGTTTTGATCTTGGTAGCAAAAAGCTTACTGCACTTACCAAAGAAAACGATGCGTTTTACGCTGAACTTGATTTACCAAATGTTGAAAAACGCATGGTAAAAACCACCGATGGCAAAGACATGGTCACTTGGGTGATTTACCCACCTAACTTTGACAAGAGCAAAAAGTACCCAACGCTACTTTATTTACAAGGTGGTCCACAGTCTGCGCTTTCTCAGTTCTACTCATTCCGTTGGAATTTCCAAGTAATGGCATCACAGGGTTACATTGTGGTAGCACCTAACCGTCGTGGTATGCCTGGTCACGGTGAGCAATGGAACAAAGATATCACCAATGATTGGGGCGGTCAGGTAATGGAAGACTACCTTGCAGCAATTGATGATGTAGCAAAAGAGTCTTACGTAGATAACTCACGTATCGGTGCTATTGGTGCAAGTTACGGTGGTTATTCAGCATTTTATTTAGCAGGTAACCACGAAGGTCGTTTTAAAACCTTTATTGCACACTGTGGTATTTTCGATTTACGCAGCATGTACGGCACAACCGAAGAGCTGTTTTTCGTAAATAACGAACTAGGCGGCGCATATTGGGAAGACAATGCAGCAACGAAAAAAGCATACGGTCAATTCAACCCAATTAACCACATTGAAAAGTGGGATGCACCTATGTTTGTGATCCACGGTGGTAAAGATTACCGCGTACCAGTTGAGCAAGGCATTGCCGCGTTCCAAGCAGCTAAATTACGAGGTTTAAAGAGCCGCTTCATGCTATTCCCTGAAGAAAATCACTGGGTACTTACGCCGCAAAACGGTATTGTATGGCAGCGTGAGTTCTTCAAGTGGTTAGAAGAAACACTGTAATTAAACACTAGTAATCTTATCGTTATTAAGTTAAAGGCCTTGCTCGGAATACCTTGCAAGGCCTTTTTAAGTTTCATGGTTAACGATATTTATTGTGTAAGTTCAAAATCTGTTAAGTTCTAATCGTTGCGCCTTTATTCATAACTTTTTGACCTGCCTGCTTTTTTAATTGGTAATAACCCACATTTTGCACAACTGCAAAAAATAGCTCTGGAATTAAAAACAGCAAAATAAGCGGGCTTGCGCCTAGAGTTATTGCATAAATATAAAACACACTAAAAAGTACTCTCGCAAAACCATCATATAAGCCAAGTAAAGGGCTGGTATGTTTTATTCTCAGCAGCGACCACACAATTACAACTGAGCCCAGTAAATGGGCAAACAGTAAATGCTGTATTTGAAAAGCGGGAAATTCTCCTTGAAAGCCAAGTGTTTGGTGAAAACTGGCAAACAAACTGATTACCCAGCTGGCAACACCGGGAATGGCAAACGGTGTCGTGATAATTAAATCATAGTAGGCGCTTCGTGCTACCCATTTATTGTAGTTTTGCATTGTGTTTGTGCTCCTTATTAAACATCGAGCACAAGTGTACGCTTTGCCCTATAGGGCAAAGTCAACGGTTAATTAAGCGCAGCTAGAATTTTCGAGTAAGAGATTAAAGCTTTTTATGTCGTTGAGCTGTTGTTGGCACTTGGTGATTTGTGTTTTTAGCTGCGCTTCACGCTCGCTTAGCGCGGTTAATAATACGTGTTTTGGCAAACCGTAATTAATATTTGCGCCTTGGCATAATTGTTTTATTTGATTAAGTGAAAAACCAAGAGATTGTGCCAAGCGAATTTGCTTTACGGTTTCAATGTAGCGCTCGTCATACACGCGATAACGGCCTTGGCGTTTTGCTTCGGGTAATAACCCTATTGCTTCATAATGACGAATGGTTTTGGTGGTAGTGCCAACCCGTTTGCTAAATTCCCCAATAAACATGCTATCCCTTTTATTACAGCTGCTATGAGAGTATTAAGACATATTTACGGTGTGATTAAAATAATTAAGGCAACGGAGCAAAGATCAACAGACCCTAGTTTAAAGCGTAAAAGGCTATGTTTTAAAAACACAGCCCGCCTTAATTTCGTCTTTATCCACTAAAATCATAATATTGAAAGCCAAAGCACCAGAAGGAAATTCTTCCTCATTGGCAAGCACGGCAACAAAGTAACCACTTTGCTCAGAGCGCAAAATATGGCTCACAAAACCATCAATACCGATGTCATGTCAATTAGTGTTGGTGGGTGCTTACATTCCAGCTAAGGCATAAGCATTTAAACTTACAGTGTACACTTTTTGCTTAAACCCTTCGTTAAATAGGTCTTTTAATGTTTAGTCTAAAACGTTGTCTGATTTTTAAACGAACAGTTGCTGAAATATTTAAATCTAACTAAGAATTGTTTTCAATTGCGTTGTTGCGTGCTAGCATGCGCACCTTTTAAATTCTGTCGAGCATATTGTGGAACGGTATTATTCAGAGGTGTTGGGCTATATTGCGCGTTCTGTTGGCTGTAAAGATAAAGCGCAAAACATAGTGCAAGAAGCGTATACCCGTCTATTAAGTCATAATCAAAACTATCCTCAACAAGATAAAACACATGCGCGAGCGTTATTTTTTAGAGCCGCGAAAAACATTGTGATAGACCAATATCGCAACAGTAAAAGTGTTGCGCAGCCAGATGAGTTTGAGCTTGTCGCCCCTGCTAATTTTGAGCCTGAAACTGTGGTAACAGCGCAGCAACAGCTTGCAGTACTACAGCGCTGCATCGATGCTTTACCGCTCAAAACAAAACAAGCTTTTGTTTTATATAAATTTAAAAACTTAACGCAGCCACAAATTGCAGAGCAGATGGAAATTTCTGTAAGCATGGTGGAAAAACACCTAGCAACTGCCATGTTAGCGTGTCGTGATGCACTAAAAAAATAATAAGAGAAACTGCAGAATGAACCGTCAAACACTCGCAATACAAGCACAAGCTAACAAATACATTGAACTCGAAAAATTGGGTTTTAATGCAGACCAACGCACTGAATTTAAAGATTGGCTTAATGCATGTGAAGCGCATCAAACCGCTTATCAAGAAAGCAAACACGTTGATGCGCTGCTAGCGCAATTTAACGAAAGTGAGCTTACGACTGAAAGCACAATACCAACACCGTTAAAGCCACAAAGCGAACATACACGTACTACTGAAAGAACCGTTTGGCTCAAAAACTACCGTGCCATTGCCGCGTGTTGTGCGCTTTTAATGATAAGCGTACTGAGTTATCACTTTGTGCCAAATATGTTTTCGCAGCAACCCTTTGTTGCCGAATATCAATCAACACGCGGTGATTTGCTTGAATACACCTTGCCTGATAATTCACATATCACCTTAGATGCAAAAACACAGTTGTCGCTGGCGTTTAATGACAAGCAGCGACTTTCACAGCTTACCTCTGGGCGGGTGCTATTCGATGTTGAAAGTGATAAAGCACGGCCCTTTGTTGTTAATGCTGGCACTACTAAAATAACCGTACTGGGTACGCGTTTCTCGGTCGATAAAAAAGCAAATCAGGTTCGTGTTGCGGTGGCACATGGCAAAGTGGCAGTGCAAATGAATGAGCATAATGTGGTGCTTAATCAGGGCGAAGTTGCACTCATTAATGGTAACAGCATAAAGCGTGATGCCATGGCACATGCCAATGTTGGGGCGTGGCAACAAGGACGCTTGGTGTTTAATAATGAGCCTTTGCTAAATGCCTTTCACACATTTAAGCGTTATCACAATCGCGACGTTATTTTTACTGATGCACACGCTGAACAATTACGTTTATCGGGCGTTTTTTCAGCATCTGAGCTAGACGGCTTTGTTAATTTGTTGCCACATGCGTTACCAGTCGAGGCTAAAATTATTAATAATCAGATAGTTATTAGCTCTAAAAAATAAATGCAAAAAAACAGTAATTTTATTGAGGGATTCTCATTCTCATTCGTTTTAATAACTAAGAAAATTAAATACGGATGACACAATGAGTACTTACTCGCCAATCAAAACTAAATTGACGCCGCTTGCATTTGCACTTGGGCTTAGCCTTTCGTTGCCAACCATGGCAAGTAGCAGCGCGTCAGTTTATCAATTTAACCTTGCTGAGCAGCCACTGGTTTACACCCTTACCACTTTGGCTGAAAAAGCGAATATGAACTTGATTGCCGACGCTAAGTTGCTTACGGGATTAACAGCGCCAGCGCTTGCTGGCGAACTGAGCTTGCTTAACGCACTTGAAATCACTTTGGCACAAAGCCAGTTAAGCGCACATATTGTGAATAACAATATTGTGATTAAAACAACTGCTGATACTTTACAACCTAATGGCGATCTAAAAAGTCAAAAATCAAAGGCCGAACCAAGTAAAGCCAATATTGAAGTGATCACGGTAACGGGCAATAAGCTGCAAATGCACCGCAGTGAAATTGAGCGCTCAAGTGGTCTGTCTAATTCAGATATTTTCTCAACATTTTCAGGCATTGAAGCGAATAATATTCGTAACGAAGCGGGCGCGTTAGATATTGGTATTCGCGGAGTTCACGGCGAAGGGCGCGTACCAATTTTTATTGATGGCAGCTTGCAATCAACCCATACCAACCGTGGCTATATGGGCTCAGCTGATCGCAGTTACATCGATTCAGACCTAATCAGCACCATAGATATTGAAAAAGGATCGTCAAGCAAAGCATCACCATATAGCTCAGGTGCCATTGGCGGTACTGTGAATATTCGCACTTTAGGTGTGCATGATATTTTAAAAAGTGGCGAAACATTTGGCGCGTTAGTTAAGTTAAAAACTCACAACAACAATAAAACGCCTAAAGTGCCAGAGAACTTTGGCTTGCAAAGCTATTACGAAGTAACCAATGGCATCGATACGCTCGATTTTAACGGCGGTGGTGTATCACTTGCCGGTGCATTTAAAGGCGATAAATTACAAGCCGTCGTGGCTTATAGCAAAAAGGAAGTTGGCAATTACTTCGCGGGTAAAAACGGCTTTGAAGAATTTGTAGAAGTAAAAGAATACATTCGCTGGGTGCCATCAAAAGAAGACCCGACAAAATATGTTGATGAGCCGTATGATTTCTTTATTCCGCCTCCGGTTAATAGAAATGGTGAAGTGGTAAACACCAGCTTTGAAAGCGACTCTTATTTAGCAAAGTTTACGTATGATTTTACCAAAGAACACTCACTGGAAGTTAATACGCGTTTGCATCAACAAGTGGCAGGCGAAATGCTTGCATCGTATTGGTATAAGCAGCGCGCAGGCGATACTAAATTCTGGAAAGAAGTTGACGAAAATGGTCAAGAGCAGTGGATGTCTGAAGAAATACCAGAGGGTGTTGAAACCATGCCACAATGGCAACCAGGCACAGCCAAGGTAAATAGTGCCAGTGCTTTGTACCATTACTTACCGAGCAATAATCCGTATTTGGATGTCACGGTAAATGTATGGCGCACCAGTGCGAATCTTCAGCAGTACAACGCACTTGGCAGTAATTTAGGTCAAAATGCGGGGCAGTATTTTCACCGTTACAACAACACCCGAATTGGTGCAAGCTTACTTAATGCCTCATACATTACAGTTGCTAACATGCCAATTGTGCTCACTTATGGTTTGTCGTGGCAAGAAGAGAAGTTGGCGCCACATAAAGATTGGTTAGATAACTTCAAAAAAGACTGGCTACCGGAAGACCATAAGTACAAGGCAACATCGCGCCACGGCAAGCAAGTTAAGCGCGCGCTATTTACCAATGCGCAAATCGATTTAGCACCCGTCGAGCTTACTTTAAACATTAACCATCACGATTCAACTAATGATGATTATCAAACGGGCGAAACCCTAACGTTCGATGCTAAAACCGATACAACGCTGCAAGCGCGGGTCAATGTGTTTAATAACACAAGCGTAAAAGCCAAATACAGTAATGCGTACCGTATGCCAAATCTTTATGAGTCAACGGTGTCAAACGAGGTGTTTTCCTACTCGCCAGATTACCCAGTTAAAGCTGAAAACACCCAATCTTATGATATTGGTATCGAAAGTGAGTTTAGCGATGTGCTGTTTAAAGGCGATCAATTAGTGCTTTCAGCCGAGTATTTTTACACTAACATCAAAGACATGTTAGCAACGGGTTTTTTACCGAGTACAAAACCAGATGCGCCGTCGTGGGATCAAACCTTTTCATTCACAAACTACGATTCATTCGAATTACCGGGTACCGAGCTGGGTTTTAACTACCAAAGTGAATGGCTCTACGGCAAGTTTAGCTACACCAAATACGCCAATGTTGAAATGTGCTCAAGCCTAATTGCTAACGCAGAAGGGGTTGATAAATGCAACGATACTGGGTTTTCGGGCAGTTTAACGCCGCTCAGAATTCCTGCCGATAAAAACTATATTGCAAATATCGGCACCAGCTTGTTAGACGATACTCTTGATTTAGGGTTTACCTATAAAAAGCATTCTGAAAAACACCATCCAGGTGGGTTTTTATCGGGGACTGCGGTAAATACATTGGAATATATTCCATCGGGTTACCAGCTTGATTTCTACCTAAGCTACGCAATTAGCGACAGCATAAAAAGCAATCTATCCGTTACCAACTTAACGGATCAATACAAGGTATCAACGGGTTCAATTGTGGCTATGCCAGAACCTGGGCAAACCATCACCATTAGCTTAGAAGCAAAGTTATAAACACCTTTTATGCCCAATAGCGCATTGCTGCGCTATTGGATACTTATTTTTACTTTTTCGGAGCAGTTATGACCACCGTCACTTCGTCATTTTCGCGTGCACAAAATTTAAAAGCCGCCACCGCAGATGTGCATGATAATGTTGATAAAAGCATTATGGCACACGACCCTTTTGCCAATAATCAAAGCTATTTAGCGTTTTTATCTTTGCAGTATTACTTCTTAAAAGATGTAAGCGCATTGTACGAGCATAGGGAGCTTAGCGAGCTTATTAACGATTTAATCTCTCGCCGTCGTTTAGGCATGCTAGAGCAAGACTTTGCTGATTTAGCAGCTGAGTTGCCACGCATCTTTTTAGCACCTGAAATCAGTGATTCAACTGACTTTGCCACAGCATTAGGCTGGTTATATGTAGTCGAAGGCTCAAAAGTGGGTGCTGCCATGCTGGGTAAACAAGCACAGGCAAAATTACCTGTAAGCCCTGACAATGGTGCGCGTTATTTAGCGGGCCCAGGTGCAGGGCGTGGCAGTGCATGGCGCGAGCTGGTAAATGTTATTGATACGATTGAGCTCAATGACGAGCAAGAAAATGCGCTAATTAATGGCGCACACCAAGCTTTTAGCCGCTTTCAAACTTTTCAGGCGCACGTTTACTCATGATTTTAAAAGCCGCTTTAGTGACGTATAAAAATAGCCTGTTATTTGTATTGGGATACGTGTTTGTCGCCCTTGGCGTGATTGGCATGGCACTGCCTGTTATGCCAACAACGGTATTTTTTATTCTCGCTTTGGCGTGCTTTACTAGAGCCTCTCCTAAGCTTGCACAAAAGCTGCTGCACCATCCACGTTTTGGTCATACGCTGCAATTATGGCAGCAATATCGTGTTATCCCGTTCAAAGCGAAAATTATGGCATTGCTTGGTATGGCAGTTAGCTTTTGTGTTTTGTTGGTACTTTCGCCCGCAACTTGGGTCGCCTGTGTGGTGGGCAGCATCAAGTTGTTGGTGGGCTCGTATATTTTAGCTAAACCATCAAAAGTATTGCTTTAACTAAGCAGTACTTTTGCACTTTTTATAAACGCAAAATTAAAAGTAAACTCTTTTAATGTCAGCACATTAACTTAAGTATTTTACAAAGTTCATTTCTTAAGTTTGATTTAAGGTTTGTCTCATAAAGTTACTCTATCGCAAGATGGAGAGCAGCTTTGTCTTCAACAGCGCATTGACGTTCTTTGTTTTAATGCACTGTAATAGCCTGATCGTTTACCACTAGCGACTGGCCGTTTTTTTGTGCGCGATTAAAGCTCGAAATCAACACGCTATTTGATAACGAGTTAATATCTTCGACTTCTTCCACCATGCAAAACATAATTGATTCCCAGCCTTTTTGCTTAATAAAGTTTTTGTGCTGTTTGATATTTTCTTGATAGTTTTTATCGGTAGTTAACAGGCCGATAGAGTGTTTATTACCTAGTTTGTACTTCTCATTACTCGTTGTTGCGCATTTTGCGTAACCACTTAATACATACACTATATTTGCTTGTTTGTTCATGGTGCTAACTTTTTAAATTGGTTCGATACAGTTTGGGTTTTATGTTTGTATGCATTTTTCAAACCAAGCTAAATAACATTTTTAAATTAGCTCTGTATGCCTTTAATTATGTGGGCTTTGCGCAGCAATGTTTTTTACAGTATGGTTTTGAGTCTAATATTTTTTAACAGCAGTCAATTTTTTGTGCCTGTACAAAACTGATAATTTTAAAGTGAGTGAATAATTTTTTCGAATTCTCTTAGGTATAGGTGTCATGACATTCTCCAAATTTTAGTTGGGAAAGTGTCAGCCTAATTTAAGATGGCACAAGATAAATAAAAAGGCCACATTATGTGGCCTTTAAAGTACTGGATTTTGGAACGCTTAAGCGTCTGTTTTATGTCCTTTCACACCGTAGAATACGATAAATACGTAACATACGGCAGGAATAATAAATGAGAGGGTAAGGCCAATCGTATCAGCGGCCATACCTTGGAAAACAGGAATAATGGCACCGCCCACGATAGCCAAACATAAAATGCCTGAACCTTGTGAGGTGTGCTCTTTCAAGTTGTTAATCGCAAGACTAAAAATAGTTGGGAACATAATTGAGTTACATAAACCGACAGCAAGCATTGTCCACATCGCGATAGGGCCAGAACTTAATATTGATACCACAATCAATACGATAGCAAGAGCCGCATTAAAGGCTAATACTTTTCCGCCAGATATTTTTTGCATAACGGCAGCACCAATAAAGCGACCGACCATGGCACCGCCCCAATAATAAGCGATGTATTTGGCAGCGGTGGCTTCAGTCATTTGTGTTGCACTGGCACTTGAAATGTAATTGATTAAGGTACTGCCAATGGCCACTTCTGCACCCACATAAACAAAAATACCGATAGCACCGAGCACTAAATGCTTGTGTTGCCACGCAGAGCCTTGAGTAACTTGAGGGGTTTCTTGATTCGCGATTTTAGGTAACTTTAATACTAAAAAGATAAGCGCGAGTACCAACAATGACGCAGCTAAAATTAAATAAGGTAACTGTACAGCGGTACCATCATGACTTTGATTAGCGCTATCAGCAGAGAAGAAAAGTGCCGCCCCAAATAATGGCGCTACTGTTGTACCTAATGAATTAAATGCCTGTGTTAAGGTTAAACGAGAAGGCGCTGTTTTAGGGTCACCTAACGCACTGACATAGGGATTTGCAGAGACCTGTAAAATCGTAATACCACTGGCTAATACAAATAAGGCCATTAAGAAAAGCGCATAGATGCCTGAGGTTGCCACAGGGTAAAACAACAAACAGCCCACACAGGCAATGGCTAAGCCAGTCACAATGCCTTTTTGATAACCGATTTTCCCGACTAACTTACCGGCAGGTAGCGAGATAATAAAATAGGCACTAAAAAAGCAAAACTGAATAAGCATTGCTTGAGTGTAATTAAGGGTAAATGCCTCTTTTAGATAGGGAATTAAAATGTCATTAAGACAAGTAATAAAGCCCCACATAAAGAAGAGGCTAGTTAAAGCAACGAGTGCAAACTGAGTGTTTGAGGTGTTGCCAACATCAACCTGAGCGGTTTGACTAATTGGGTTAGGTGAGCTCAATGTTATTTCCTTTAATATGTTGTCAGTTTTTTGTAATTTTTAATATTAAAACGCTAAAGTATACAATATAAAACAAGCTGAAAAGCATTACATACGATTGCATTGCGTATTTAAATCTTAAAATGCGCAGTTAGTTTGATAGTGAAAGCGAGCTAGCCGCCGTTTGACTTATCTTTGATAGGCCAGAGTAGCAACGTTTACTCTGTGACCAGTTGGCTGTATAGCCATGTTATTTTGGAGGTTTTTACATTCATCGCGAGATATGAACAATAAGGTTGTTACATTTAGAGCAAGTTATAAGGTTTTTGGTAATTTCACTTTGTTTTTTATTAAAATACAAAGCAATTTGTTTACGTTAGAAGCAGTCGACGATTGGGCAATCGGATAACTCATAATAGCGTGTTAACCTTTGTGGTTTAAATTGTGTTCTAATCCAAAGCTTTTTGATCGCGACGTTGCTTTGGATTGAACCTGTTAGGCTGCGCTTGTTTGGCACTTATTCTGTGTTGCCCTATATGGATGTAGGATAAGGTAACTTTGTAGGAGCACAAAGTCTTTATCGCTCATTGATGTAAAATAACGACACAACAATCGCTCTGCTTCGTCTAAATGCCAAACAAACTGCTGAAGAGACAGACAGTAAATGTCAGAACGCTCTTGCTTTTACTTTTCAAAAACAATGTATAGACTTTTAAAAAAGCTGTATTTCCATTTCTTTCGCAAATAGCTCTAGGGCATGTAAGCCGGCCACCGAGTTACCATATTGGTTTAATTCAGGCGACCAAACAACCACAGTGTAACGCTCAGGCACAACGGCTAAAATCGCACCACCGACGCCTGATTTACCCGGCATACCAATACGATAAGCGAAATCTCCCGCAGCATCATACAAACCACTGGTAAACATTAAAGAGTTCATTTGTGAGTTTTGCTTACGTGAAATAAAGGTTTCTTTTGTGGTTTGTGAAACCCCTTTATTGGCTAAAAAGCTGAAGGTTTTAGCCAGTTCTACTACGTTCATTTCGATGGCGCAGTATTTACAATAATTACTGAGCACAGCGTCTACATCGTTATCAAAGTTATTAAATGACTTCATTAAGTTTGCCATTGCCGCATTGCGAAAACGATGCTTAAACTCTGATTTTGAAACCGATTTATTAAAGTTAATTTTGCTATTGCCCGAAAGCTGACGCACCGTTTCTAAATAATGATGCAGTGGGGCACTTACTCGTGATTGTAGCGCGTCACATACAGCAAGCGCACCTGCGTTGATAAATGGATTGCGCGGTACGCCGTTTTCCATCTCAAGCTGAATTAGCGAGTTAAATGCGGTGCCAGATGGCTCTTTACCAACACGTTGCCACAGTGACTCGCCATAACGTTGTAGCGCGAGCGAAAGGGTTAATACTTTTGAAATAGACTGAATGCTAAAGCGTGTTTTGGCATCACCAGTAGTGTAGATTTCACCATCGACAGTGAGCACCGCCATAGCAAATTGCTGAGGCTTAATTTTGGCAAGTTCAGGAATGTAATTTGCAACTTGGCCTTGACCAAACAAGCTTCGACATTCTGAATTTATAGTGTTAAGCAGCGACGTAATCTGATCCATTGTAAAACCTCTAACTCTGGCATTAAGCTCATCACTATAAATGAGTTTAGCGAGTTGTCACCAACGAAAAGAACTTATTTGAACCAATTAATATAGCTAATGAGCAAAGATGCGTGTTATTTAGCGGCAATTCTTAGTGCCAGTGCGCGAGCATGGTCTTTTTTGGCATAGTAACGAACAGCATGACGAATAAGCCATTTGAGCTCAGTGTTAGCTGAACCTACCCAAGAATCAAGCAGATCGAAAACTAGCTCCGGATGATCTTTGGCAATATCTCCTAAACTATTGGCTACGCTGCGCCTAACGTACAAGCTGGAGTCGTCTTTTAAATGGCACAAGAAGGGTAAAATGGGTGTTGGATCGCTAATAATCGCAGGTAATCGTTTTCCCCAAGGTAGCTTTGGTCGAGTACCTTCTGAAACTAAACGGCGAATATGTCGGTTGCTATCAAATTGCCATTCATTCAGGGTTTCAAGGGTACGCGCTTGTTGCGTTATTAAAAAAGGCCGAATGCAAAACTCAGCGCTAAAACGTTGAGTAAGCTGATATTGCGCTTGCATTGATACATCGAACGGGTCGCTTCCATCATTGTATTTTGCATCTAAGCCGTAGTTTGCGATGTAAAAGCTAAAAGGTAAGTAATAAAAGCCCGCCAGTCCGAATTCTTCTGAGCTTTCGTCAGCATCAATTAAGGTACGTAATAAAATATCAATCGCAGTTTGGTAATGTGCGGGAAGGTATTGATGCAACGTAGCTGCGATAAATTGGCCTTTTGCCATTAATGCCAAATCACTCGGTGCTAAACGACAGGCTTCAACAAACTGCGTGCTATTAAATTCGGCATAGACAAGTTCGATATTACGCGCCAGAAAGCAAATGGCGTTATCATTTAATAGATCGGCTAACGAGCTTCCTTTTGCGATAGCGCGTGGCGCATTGGGAATGCTCGCTTTAGTAAATGATGGCAGTTGCACAGACATTTAAGGCTATTCGCTATCGTTTTCTTTTTGGTCGTTTTTTAGTGCTAATTTAAACGCTAAAATAACCAATGCAAACATTAAAAACGGCAGTGCTGCAAGACTGTATTCTGCCCACGCTTTATCGTAAAAAATGGGTTTCATAATAAAGTGTCCGGCAATTACCAAAACGATGGCAACCAGTAGTATTGGAATTGTGATTAATTCGCTTTTAATTTGTCCCTTGCTTCGCATAAGAACACTTT
This sequence comes from Pseudoalteromonas spongiae UST010723-006, assembly GCF_000238255.3. Taxonomy (NCBI): domain Bacteria; kingdom Pseudomonadati; phylum Pseudomonadota; class Gammaproteobacteria; order Alteromonadales; family Pseudoalteromonadaceae; genus Pseudoalteromonas; species Pseudoalteromonas spongiae. The sequence goes on along the minus strand of NZ_CP011040.1, from coordinate 1,418,870 downwards.
GTAAGTTATGAATAATCCGTAGTTTATCTGCTTTTTTGTTAAAACAATATAATGTAAATCAAGTTTGTAGTGTTCACTTTATAAGTGAATACATTTTTTTGATTGACGCAGGTGAAATTCCACCCATCATGTCATCGTTAGTTAGCGCAAAAAGAAAGTCGTCGATTTCATTGGTATCGATTGCTGTTTGATTGATTAGTACGGTAGCCCACAGTGTTAAATCATCGTCATCAATTTGCGCTGAGATATATAAATTAAGTGCATGTTTTAGATGTTGTTTATAAACTTTTAGCGGCAAAATTTTTTGCTGTGTTTGTTGAGCAAGTACACGATATGCATTATTAATATCGCTGCCGTAAGTAATGAGTTGATTTAATGCTTGCTCGTAGGTCATTTCACTTTCTTAAATGGATAAAGGAATCGTTAAATTGCAACAGACAGCCATAATTAGAAAAGCCGAACATCAAGATGTTACAGCGGTGCTTAATGTACGAAAACAAGCAATTTTGGCTGGCTGTAAAGATGCGTATGATAGCACACAACTTGATTTGTGGACCGGCGTTAGCGCCGATAAAGTGATCACCGACATGATTGTAAATTCATTTTATGTGTCAGAAATGGGCAACGAAATTGTTGGCACTGGTAAAGTAGACCTTACGACAGGACAAATCGATGGCATATTTGTTTTGCCGTCGCATTTTGGTTTGGGATTAGCGCGCGCTATGTTGACTTTTTTAGAGCAAAAAGCAAAAGCACACGGTTTAACAAAGCTATTTCTTGACGCCACACTAAATGCGGTAAATGCTTATAGTGCCTATGGTTTTATTGCTGATACGCCACGCAACTATGAATCGCCAACCGGTGCAGTGCTACGTTGTGTGCCAATGCAAAAGGAAATTAAATGACACTTGTATACACCCATGAAAATTTGACCTTAGTGGTTAATGTAAGTACTGCATTGCAAAATGCCGGTATTAAAACGCAAATTAAAAATCAGTATGCAGCGGGTGGGCGTGGCGAAATTCCTTGTTTTGAGACATGGCCCGAGGTTTGGGTAGCGTCACAGTTTCAAGTGAAGCAAGCGAAAGAGATAGTGGCGCAGATTACGTTAGAGAGTACACAGCCTGATTGGCAATGTACTCACTGTACCGAGCTAAACGGGGCAGCATTTGATTTTTGTTGGCACTGTGATAGCCCTAAACCACACTAAGTTTATTGCCATCTATGATCGCCTAGCGATACCGCTTACGTGATTGTTACACCACGCTAAACACATTTCACATACAGCGACACAAATAGCGCATTCCGCACTGCATAAGTGTGAACGCTTCAAAAATACCTCTTTGTAACATTTTAAATTATTGAATTTTAATAATAAATTTAATTGTAATTAGCTCATTACAATTAAAGGTAAAATAGTTGTTACTTTTTATGTAAATTAGGTTAATAATATAAGTACTATATCTTTCGTAGTTTTAAAAAAGCAGTTTGAGGCATTATGTCTGCATTTATTATTATTTGTATGTTGCTTAGTATTATCAGTACCTTATATTTTGCGATTGGCTCTAAAAGTAGTCAGCAAAAATATATTGAGCATGTTGAATTTCCAAGCGCAATTAAGCAAACATTGCGTGCAAAGTACAGTTCGCTTTCTGATGAGCAATGTGAACTAGTATTAGCCAATTTACGCGAGTATTTTTTGATTTGTCATATGGCAAAAGGGCAGCCAGTTGCAATGCCATCAAAAGCGGTTGATGTTGCGTGGCATGCGTTCATATTACACACGCGAGAGTATAAAACATTCTGTAAAAAAGCATTCGGTCGATTTTTACATCACACACCTATATCGGCATCGACAAATAGCCAAGACGTTGATGCAAGCTTACAGCGTGCGTGGCAGTATTCTTGTCAACGCCACTTTATTGATTATTCAACTCCTGAAAAACTGCCATTTTTGTTTGCGCTTGATGAGATGCTCGCTATTGAAAATGGTTATTGCTACTCGTTAGATGAGTCGCCGCAAGCTGGGAAAATCAATGTATTTTCACTAACTAATCGTGCTACATCTTCGCAGCAACCGAATGTGCAAACCCCACACATTATAAGTTGTGGCGGATATGCAAGTAGTTAGAAACCGCCTACTAAAACTCAGTTTGACGTATTGAAACTGAGTTTTGGGCCTTTACACTATAATTTAAAATCTACTTATCGCCTCTGACTTGAGTATGTACAGATTCGGTTTTCGAACGATTGATGCTCAACCACCGCGCTCAATATTTGCTGCTCGCTTTTGTTAAACGTCATTCGCCAGTGATACAATATCGCCACTTTCATTTCTCTTAACGCAATAAAGTAGTTGTTTATATTATGATAGATACGGTTAGTCCGGCCCTGTTGGTGGTGTTTATTCTTGCATTTTTCAGTTGGTATATTGCGTTTGTATTGTTTACCACTCGCGTAAAATACAACAAAAGTCAAAAACCTAAAGAGCAGTAGCTGTGTACGAATCATTTGTTGATTGGTATTGGTCTATATTCGGTGTTGGCGAAAATAATGTTGCGTTTGGCAGCCAAATTGCGGCCCTGTATTCTTGGTTAATGTTACTTGCTGCGGGCTTAACCTATTTAAAATACCTTAAACAGCAAGTGCCTAAATTCGTGTGTTTCGCATTTGCTATTGTTGCATTGTCATATTCATCAACCGACTTGTTAATGGCCGGTGTAAATGACTTTTACCGATATTTTGATGAAGGCGATAGTTTTCGTGCCATTGCGGTAAGCTATACGCTACTCGATAGTTTAACCGCCATTTTAGTGATGTTAGTGGTGCAGCGCATGTGCAAACAAGCCAACCCTTTTTTGGATGCTGTCGATATTATGGTGATGATATTGCTCTATAACGGCGCAGCTCATTTCTTGGTAAATGGATATTACATGGTAGTTGAACAAGGCAGTGTCGATTGGATTGCGATGCTATATTCGGCAACCATTATTATTACTGACGGTGTGTTGGTTCTGGTGATGTTTTTCCCAGCGCTGGGGTGTTGGCTCAAAAATATTCCACTGCGTACGCAATTAAAAAGTGCAAGTTAGCTTGCACTTTTTAGGGTCTGTTGACCTTTCAAGTTCGTTTTTGCAGCAGTTTGATTGGGTTTTATACAAGGCAGAGGCTGCGTTGCATAGTTATTCTATGTGAGCCAGCCGATAACACAGTAGAAAAGCCAATCAAGCGCTGCCGAATGGTTCTTTTGAGCGCACTTTTCTCATTGTTGCCTACATGGATGTAGGTAAGGGGCGAGAGCAGGACGCGGAAGCTTTGCTCGATATTCGCTTAGATTACTAGGCCACACATCTAGCGCCGCGATAAAAGCACGCTCAAAAAGAACAAAAATAGAACAGCAAAGATCAACAGACCCTAGTTATTACGTTTTAAACAAAATATCTACGCCTTTAGATATTTGCTGTGAAACGCAATATGTTCGTCAATAAAGCTTTGAATAAAAAAGTAACTGTGATCGTATCCTGCTTGCATACGAAGTTCTATTTCACTATCGCTTTGCTTCGCAGCAGCAATTAGGTTTTCAGGCTTTAGTTGCTCTTGCAAAAAGTTATCAGCGTCACCTTGATCAACCAGTATAGGTAATCTTGATTGAGCACTTGCCAATAGTTCAGATGCGTCGTACTCGCGCCAAGACTCTTTATTCGAGCCTAAATATTGTGTAAACGCTTTTTGTCCCCAAGGGCAATTCATTGGGTTTGTAATGGGACTAAATGCAGAGATAGAGCGGTATTGAGATTGGTTTTTAAGGCCAATAGTTAACGCGCCATGTCCGCCCATGCTGTGGCCTGAAATCGATTTTGTTTGAGTCACCGGAAAGTGCTGTTCCACTAACGCGGGTAGCTCTTTTACAATATAGTCATACATTTTGTAATGACTTGCCCACGGCGTTTGTGTCGCATTGAGATAAAACCCTGCGCCTTTACCTAAATCGTAGCCTTCATCGTCGGCAACATCGTCACCTCGGGGGCTGGTGTCGGGAGCAACAATTGCAATGCCAAGTTCAGCAGCCTTTTTAAATGCGCCCGCTTTTTGCATAAAGTTTTCATCTGTACAGGTTAAACCAGATAACCAATAAAGAACGGGAACGGGGCTTTCTGCTGATGCATTTGGCGGTAAAAATAGGGCAAATCGCATGTCGCAATTTAAGCTGATAGATTTGTGGCTGTATTGTTTATGCCAACCGCCACACACTTTGGCTTTACTTATCACTTCTAATGACATGTTGTTTCCTTTTAAAAGCGCCTAACATTTGTCAGGCGCTTTAACTAAAATTGCGGTGAGTTTAAGCTACTTATCCATATGCACTACAGAGCGAATGCTTTCGCCTTTGTGCATTAGCTCAAACGCCTCGTTAATGTCATTAAGTGACATGGTATGCGTAATAAACTCTTGTAGACCAAAGTCACCAGCAAGGTATTGTTCAACAATGCCAGGTAATTCTGAACGACCTTTCACGCCACCAAATGCAGAGCCACGCCATACGCGACCTGTAACAAGTTGGAATGGACGCGTAGAAATTTCTTGTCCTGCACCGGCAACACCAATAATCACCGATTCACCCCAACCTTTGTGACAGCATTCAAGTGCTTGGCGCATTACGTTTACATTGCCGATACACTCAAAAGAGTAGTCAACACCACCGTCAGTCATCTCAACAATGACTTCTTGAATTGGCTTATCAAAGTTTTGTGGGTTGATCACATCGGTAGCACCAAGTTGTTTTGCTAAATCAAATTTTGATTCATTGATATCAATACCAATAATGCGACTTGCCCCCGCCATGCGAGCACCAATAATTGCCGATAAACCAATACCGCCTAGGCCAAAAATCGCCACGGTATCACCTTTTTCAACTTTTGCAGTATTAAGCACTGCACCCATACCGGTCGTTACACCGCAGCCTAGTAAACACACTTCTTCTAGTGGCGCTTCTTTGTTTACTTTTGCTAGAGAAATCTCTGGCAGTACTGTGAACTCAGAGAAAGTTGAGCAACCCATGTAGTGGTAAATTGGCTCGCCATTAAGTGAAAAACGAGTCGTGCCGTCTGGCATTAAGCCTTTACCTTGTGTTTCACGTACCGCTTGGCAGAGGTTTGTTTTGCCCGATTTACAGAACTTACATTCGCCACATTCAGCAGTGTAAAGGGGGATTACATGATCGCCTACTGAAACGCTTGTTACGCCTTCGCCAACCATTTCAACAATACCGCCACCTTCATGGCCTAAAATTGATGGGAAGATCCCTTCAGGATCATCACCTGAAAGTGTAAATGCATCGGTGTGGCAAACACCTGTTGCAATGATGCGAATAAGTACTTCACCTTTTTTTGGCAATTGCACATCCACTTCTTCCATTTTTAATGGTTCGCCTGCTGCCCAAGCTACCGCAGCTTTTGATTTTATTGATGTTTGGCCTGGTTTAAGATCTAACGCCATAATATGTTTCCCATATGTGATTAAAACTGCCTGACTAGTGTGAGCTATAAAGGCTAGTTCATTTGCTACTTTGTTGGTAACTAGTTTATTTATTTCTTATTAAAAGATAATCACCCTAAATTGAAAATTATTATTTCATATATGTAATAATGTGTTCAGAATAGCGAAGAGATTAAAAAAGAATGGATTGGACTGGGGTAAGTGAATTTGTTGCGGTGGCAGAAACACAAAGTTTCACCGCGGCAGCAGATAAACTAGGTAGCTCTGTGGTTAATGTGAGCCGTAAAGTCAAAGCACTAGAGCAACGCTTAGGCGTTAAACTATTGCAACGCACAACGCGCAAGGTGTCACTCACCGAAATGGGCCAGCAATATTATTATGACTGTAAACCGCTGGTGGAAGGCTTAGCGCTGGCAGAGCTTAATGTGAGTAATATTCAGCACGGTATTAGTGGGCAAATTCGCGTTACCGCTCCGGTTACCTTTGGTGAGCGCTATATTGCGCCGCTGGTGAATGAATTTTTAGCGTTGCATGGGCAAATTGAAGTCGACTTAGTGTTAACCAACCAAAAACTCGATTTAATCGATAGCAGTATTGATGTTGCTATTCGTTTAGGTCACTTAAACGATTCAAACCTTATTGCAAAAAAGCTCGCAACACGACAAATGTTTGTTTGTGCAAGCCCTGATTATATTGCAACCCATGGTGAGCCACATACTTTATCTGAGCTTGCTATGCATCAATGCTTGGTTGGCAGCAATCAATATTGGCGGTTTTTACAACAAGGAAAGGGGCGTAATATTCGCGTAAACGGGCGATTAAAGTGTAACTCAGGCGTGAGTTTATTAGATGCTGCAATAAGTGGTTTAGGGCTTGCGCAACTGCCTGATTATTACGTTGGCGACGCATTAGCGCGGGGTGATTTGGTTGAAGTATTACCGAGTTATCGCGATAAAGAAGAAGGGATTTGGGCGCTTTATGGTCATAATCGGGCGCTGCCTTCTAAGCTCGATTTATTTATTCGCTTTTTACAGCAGCATATAAAAAAGCCCGCTTAACGCGGGCCAAGATTAGGAAGTCTTTTTATATTTAACTTGAATTAAATCATTCTACTAGGCGTGTTTTACAACCACAGTACCGGCAAGTAAGTCATGCCATGTTCGGTTCTTCTCATCAATGGCTGCCCAAATAAAGCCTAAACCAAGCGGTAACGCTGAAACGTAGTAACCAACGTAACGAATAATGCTTTGCACTACGGTTGGTTTCGCGCCCGTTTCGGCATCAACTACTTTGCTGTCTACTGCCATTTTGCCTGGGGTTGCTGCTTTATATACCCAAAACATTACGGTAAGTATAAAAGGCAGTACTTCGTGATTCATAAACTCTTTAAAGTCGAAGAAATTTAGTGGCGTCCATGGCAAATAATCATCGAAGAAGGTAAAAGCGAATGCGGCAATTACCAGAGAAAAAAGTAATCCATCTAAAATAAGTGCGGCAAAGCGTCTAAAAAAACCGGCGTATTCAATACGGGGTTGAACTGTTTGATAATCTGAATATGTCATGGCGACCTCTGTATGCTTCCTGTTGATGGGTTCATACTAGTCGGTCAGTTATTTTGTATTGCTGAAAAATGAATAACGGCGAATTTAAATTGCGAACGGCAAAATGCGTGTTTTGATCAATCGTTGATAACCTAAACTGTACGTTCACTTGATTATTAATAGATTATTTTTGTACCTAAAAAGTGTTTAAAAGATGATTTCGCTATATCCAAAGTAACAATAAATTTACATTTTTATTGGGTAGAGTTTTTGCTCTTTGTTTCAAACCCTTAAATAGGTACAAATAAACCCTATCTCACCTTGTAAAGCCAGTTTTACGTGCCAGATTTTGCATTTATTTTCATTTGTTTACATTAATAATTAAAATTGACAACGCTGTCTTTTTTCTGTTTTTTTGAGTGTTGTAAATGGTTTGTTAACTATTTGCGTGACTTCACAACAACAAAAAGGCAAACGTTATGAAAGCAAAATTTAATAAAACAACACAGGCTTTATTACTTTGCAGTACCTTCGCAGGCACAGCACTTGCGGCGGATAAAGTGTCACTTGATACCGATAGTTCAGAGCGATTTATCGTTACCCTTAAATCTGATTCATTGAAAATGGGTTTACCGGTTACAGCAGATGCACAGCAACAACAGGCTTTTAAGCTTAATAAACTGCAATCGTTAGCTAGCAGTGTTACGTCTCGGGCAATTCATGTATTACCGAGCACTAATTCGGTTGCACTTAAATTAACTCAAGCTGAGCGAGAGCAATTATTAAACCGCAGTGATGTGCAATCGGTGGAGGTTGATCCAAAACGCTATTTACTTGCAGAAAGCACACCTTACGGTATTGGTATGGTGCAGGCGGATCAGCTAAGTGACAACCTCACAGGTAATCGCAAAGTGTGTATTATGGATACTGGTTATCAACTGAGTCATCCAGACTTACCATCAAACGGCATCACAGGTAATGATGGTTATGGCAGTAATGATACCGGTAACTGGTATAACGATGGTAACGGCCATGGTACGCATGTTGCGGGTACTATTGCGGCAATTGGCGGAAATGGCCAAGGCGTCGTTGGGGTAAATCCTTCTAATCAGTTAGGCCTTCATATTGTTAAAGTGTTTAACGACCAAGGACGCTGGGCTTACGGTTCTGATTTAATTCGTGCGATTGAGCAATGTCAGCAAGCGGGCGCCAATGTGACCAGTATGAGTTTAGGTGGTTCGGGTCAATCAAGTGCCGAGCGCCAAGCTTTTGCAAACAGTTATGCGCAAGGTATGTTGCATATTGCAGCAGCAGGTAACGACGGAAATAGTTCGATGAGTTATCCTGCATCGTACGATGCAGTGGTATCGGTTGCTGCGGTGAATAGCGGGGAAAGTAAAGCATCGTTCTCACAATATAACAGCCAAGTAGAAATTGCTGCGCCAGGTGTAAGTGTGAATTCAACATGGATCAACAGTGGCTACAAAAGTATTAGCGGTACATCAATGGCAACGCCACATGTATCAGGCGTGGCAGCATTAGTATGGAGCCACTTTCCAAACTGTTCTAACCAGCAAATTCGCGATGCATTAAACACAACGGCAAAAGATAAAGGTGCAGCAGGACGCGATACCTCTTATGGCTATGGTATTGTGCAAGCCAAGGCAGCGTATGATTATTTAGCAAGTAGCAGTTGTGGTGGCGGTACCGGCGATGCAAAGCCTGTCGCCAATTTTGCGGTACAAGTCTCTGGTAACACTGCACAATTTTCTGATAGCTCAACTGATGACAAAGGCATAACCAGTTACGCATGGGAGTTTGGTGATGGCGCGACTAGCAGTAGCCAAAATCCTAGCCATACCTACGATAAGTTTGGCGATTACACCGTAAGTCTCACGGTTACCGATACTAAAGGTCAAACTAATCGTAAATCAAGCATCGTCACAATTAGTGATGGTTCAAGCGGTGGATGTAACGGACTAGCGAATTGGTCGACGTCAAAAGCGTATAAAGTGGGCGATAAAGTGGCGTATCAAAGCAATCAATACGAAGCAACTTGGTGGTCAACAGGGGCGCAGCCAGATGTATATACTAATGTTTGGAAAAACACAGGTAAATGCAGTGGCGATGGCAACGCAAATCAAGCGCCTGTTTCAAACTTTACGTTTAGTGCAACTGGATTAACGGTAGCGTTTAGCCAAACCGCTACAGATGATAAAGGCGTTGTAAGTTATGCATGGGACTTTGGTGACGGCATAACCAGTAACGCTACCAACCCGAGCCATAGTTATGCGCAAGCGGGCAGTTATACCGTAAGTTTAACAGTTGCTGATAGTGAAGGGTTAAGTCACTCAAAAAGCCAATCAGTAGTTGTAAGCAGTGATACTGGCGCAGGTTGTAACGGTGTGGTTGCATGGAGTGCCGGCACAGTGTTTCTAACTGGAGAGCAAGCATCTTACAATGGTCGTTTGTACTCAGCTAAATGGTGGACCCAAGGTGCAAACCCAGAGCAAAACTCAGGCCCTTGGGATGTATGGCAAGATGAAGGTGCATGTAACTAACCTAAACCCATATTTAACCTAAACTTGGGGTTAGAAGTTAACTAACACTTTATGATCCCGAGGTGAGGTTATCCATACCAAGCCCATTCTCAAATGGCGAAAGGCAACCATCTGGTTGCCTTTTTTAGCTTACACTCCGTATTTGCGTTACAAGGTGGCAATTATTTAGCTTGATATAAACAGTTAAAATATTAATAATAATGAGAATTGTTACTATGTATTTGTAGGGCTATGGATTCTTTCCAGCAAAATATTAGACACGTTTATATTGATAACCAATCATGGTTAGCAAACTGGTTACGTAACAAGGTAGGGTGCTCAGAGCTTGCATCTGATCTAACCCAAGATACTTTCATTCGTCTGTTAACTAACAAAAGAAATGCAACGATAGATAGGCATAAACCTCGCGCCCTATTGACGCATATTGCTAAAGGGTTAGTGGTCGATCACTGGCGTCGCAAAGACGTTGAGCAGGCTTATCTCGATAGTCTTATGACTTTCTCAGAAGAAGCGCAACCGGGTCCTGAGCAACGCCAATTGGTAATAGATACACTGATCCGCTTAGATCAGATATTGACTGAATTGCCTGAATTAACTCGAAAAATTTTTCTGCTATCTCAATTGGATGGTTATCGTTATAACGCGATAGCAACACTTTGTGATGTTGCCGAAATCACGGTAAAACGCCATATGAAAACGGCATTTATTGCTTGCCTATCGGTTGAGTAGTGTTGTGAAAACAAAAAACCAGCAAGCGTTAATTGAACAAGTAGCAGATTGGCTTGTTATTTTGCAAGACGGCAATGTAGATCAAGAGGTAAAGCAGCGCTTTGATGCCTGGCTTGCACAACACCCATCACATCGCGAAGCGTGGTCTCGTGCGCATTGCTTTTTAACTAACGTTGATGCAATGCCTAAAGGAATAAGCAGCAATACGGTGCTGACACTTAACCAAAAAAGCAGGCGCAGAATGGTAAAATTATTGACCATTGCATTTGCCTTACCTGGGCTCAGCTATCTAGGCTATCGTAAAGAGTTGCATCATTATGCTTACGCTGATCATATTACGCAACTGGGGCAAACTAAGCGTGTTACGTTAGATGATGGCAGTATCGTTGAGCTCAATACCAACACAAAGTTAGTCAATCGTTATTCAAATGCTGAGCGTTTAATCGAATTGCTTGAAGGTGAAGTGTTTATTAAAACCCATAGTGATAATCACACTCCAACAAGGCCTTTTAAAATAATTACACCCCACGGCGAATTACGTGCACTTGGCACAGAATTTAATGTTTCGGTAAGTAACAAACAGACTAATTTAAGCGTATTTACGCATGCAGTGAAGGTTAATACACCCTATTTCAATATTGTTGTGAATGCCGCTGAACGCTTAGTTTTTTCTAGTAAGAGTCATAGTGGAGTAAGAGTTGAAGCATTCACCACCGCAATGTGGCGAAAAGGTTTGTTCGTTGCCTCATCGTTACCTTTGAGACAGGTTATTGATGAATTGCGTCGTTACCACATAAGTTATATTCGAGTTGCTCCCAGTGTTGCTGATATTCGTGTATCCGGCACGTTTGATATTCATAACTTGATTAGTTCACTGGCATTGTTAGAGCAAAGTTTACCGATATCCGTATCGTATCGTTCAAAGTGGTGGGTTACGATCGACGATAAAAACAGTACATAATAATATTTTTAATTAAACGCACTGGGCAGTGATACTTTTTTTGGTTGAGTTCGGTAAGGAATGTATGCAGTCGTATTTGTTAACTAACAGGGTTTCAGTTGGCGCGCTTTTTCTCAAACTTTAAAATTCCTTTTTTCGTTACAGTGATTCATTTTGCGGCAATTGCGCTATTAATGGTCGACTTTAATCCAAAACCAGTCGTTCATAAGCGTGTTTTACAAGGCGTGCTAATTACACGTGCCCCAGCAAAGTCCGAACAAAAGCCTGTTGAACAATCACCTAACAAGGCTAAACCTGAAATTAATCAAACACCACAGGTTGTAGAAACACCGCCGAAAGAAGCTAGGGTTAGCAAGCCACTAATAGCGCAAAAAGCTGTTAAAAAGAAAGCAGTAAAAGAAGCGCGCGCTGAACTTACAGATAAAAAAAAGCCGGAAATAGCTAATAAACCATCACCACAAGTAAAGCCTAAAACGCCAGAGCTTATTAATAAAAGCCAAGCGACATCAGCCCAAACCAATACACCAGAAGATACGCCAACCGTAAGTGAAAATGTAACGACAAATGCCGTAATTCCACCGCGCATTGATGCTGCGCTTGGCAATAACCCTAGTCCTCCTTACCCACGAATATCGAGGCGATTAAAAGAGCAAGGCACAGTGTTACTTGAGATTTATATTCTTGCAAATGGGCAGGTCGGGGAAATGCGCATAAAACAAAGCAGTGGCTATCGAAGGTTAGATCAGGCAGCGCGTGCTGCCGTTGCAAAATGGCGTTATCAACCAGCACAAAAGAATGGACGGTCAATTGCTTATTGGTATGTACAACCGATTTATTTTTCACTCAATGATACAACACGTTTTTAAAAGGTATTTTAATGGAAAACCCTTATGGCATTGCCTCTTTATGGGCGCAAAGTGATTTTGTAATTAAGTCAGTCGCGGCTGTTTTATTTTTTATGTCAATTTGTACTTGGTCAGTTTTGATTACTAAATGGCTACATAACCGAAAGTTTAAAAATATTTCGTCCAATGTCGGCCAATTTTGGTTGGCGGCAAATTTAAATGATGGGCTAAGTACATTAAGCCAAGCATCAGGCTATAACCCGTTTAGTAACTTAGTGCAAAGTGGCATGCTGGCAAAAACCCAGCATCAAGCCAATGCAAACGCATTAACACACACTTTGCCATTAGCTGAATGGATTGCGTCAAGTTTACAAATGTCATTGGAAGAAACTAACGAGGCGATGCAAAAAGGTTTAACAACATTGGCTTCAATCGGTGCAACGGCCCCTTTTATTGGGCTATTTGGCACGGTTTGGGGAATTTATCATGCGCTGATTAATATTGGCACCAGTGGCAGCGTGAGTATCGATAAACTCGCAGGACCGGTTGGTGAAGCGCTAGTAATGACCGCATTTGGCTTATTTGTCGCGATACCCGCAGTATTAATATACAACGCATTAGTGCGCAGTAATCGTCAGTTATTAAATCGTTTAAACCACTTTTCACAACAGTTAAACGGATACCTAGTTTTGGGCACGTCACCAATAAAAACATCGTCGACCAAATCACAAGAGGAGGCGTCACATGGGGTTTAATACCCGCAGTATGGCACAAGATGACACTATGGCTGATATCAATGTAACGCCGCTAGTCGATGTGATGTTGGTTTTGCTAATCATATTTATGATCACGGTGCCGGTAATTACACAGTCTATAAATGTTGAGTTACCAAAAGCATCTCTTGAAAAAACTGATTCGCTGCAAAGCACGGTAGCATTTGAATTAAAGCCTGATGGCACTTATTGGTGGGATCAAAAACAGGTTAGTTTTGATGATGTAACTAAGCGCTTTGCCGAAGTAGCAGAGTTGGATACCCAGCCTGTAATTGAGCTTTATGCTGACGGCAATATACCGTATAAAAATGTGGTTAAGATAATGGCCGCAGCACAAAGGCAAGGCGTTACCTCGTTGGGATTTGTTACCGAATTAGAATGATTTCAAATAATAATGATACTTAATTCTATTTGGTTCGGTAGTTAGGGTAGTTCTCACTATTTTAAGAGTAAAAATAACTATGTTTCCACAACCTGTCCGCTCGTTGTTACGTGAACCTAATCGTAAATTGTCTTTTTCACCAGTTGCTTTTGCTGTTTGTATGGCGTTCAGCGCACCTATTGTGTGTGCTTCAGGTGATCCATCAAATCAAGTAACGCAGCAAAAAATCAGTTATCAAGTGCAGGCGGGTCCATTAAATGATGTACTAATTAATTTTGCTGCGGTTTCAGGGGTGAAGGTATCATTTGAATCAGCGTTATTTAATGGCATTCGCTCAAATGGATTAATTGGTAGTTACACGGTTAAACAAGGTTTTGACATACTATTGGCGGGAACTTCATATCGCGCTGATTATACCCAAAATGGATATGTGTTAACACGTGAACAAGATAGTGTAGCCTTGCCATCGGTAAATGTATTGGCAGATGGTTTAGAGCAGGCAACGGGACCAGTTGAAGGGTATATTGCAGCGCGCTCGAGTACTGCAACAAAGATTGATGTTGCAGTCGAAGATATGGTGCAATCGGTTGCGATTGTGACCGCAGATAAGATGGAAATGCAAGGGGCAAACCGTATTGGTGAAGCGCTTGCGTATTCTTCAGGGATTAATGTTGCCCCTTGGGGTGGTCAGCAACAATGGGATTGGTTTTACATTCGCGGTTTTGATGCCTATAACCCAGGTATTTATCTTGATGGCCTACAAATGCGTAACAATGGTAACTGGGGGATGTGGCAAGTTGATTCGTACAGTTTAGAGCGAATTGAGGTAATGAAAGGTCCGTCGTCGGTTATGTACGGGGTTAATGGTCCTGGCGGTGTGATTAATTTAGTGAGCAAACGCCCAACCACATTTGCTCAGCGTGAAATCGTATTTGAACTCGGCAATAATCAACATAAACAACTTGCGGCAGACATTGCAGGCCCAATGGATGAGCGGGGTGAATGGTTGTATCGAGCGACAGCACTAGTTAAAGACGGTGAACTTGAAGGTACGCCATTGCCAGATCAACGCTATTACTTTGCTCCATCATTAACTTGGAACCCAAGTGATAAAACGGCGTTGACTGTTTACGCCCAGTATTACGATATTGACTCTGGTGCAGATACGCACGAAGTACTGGTGGAGGGCTCACTTTTACCTAACCCAAATGGTAAAACTGAGCTGCCTATTTTCGGTGGTTCGGAAGATTACAACATGCTGAAACAGCAACAGTGGTTATTGGGTTATGATATTCAACATGCATTTGCTAATGATTGGACGTTAGTGCAAAAAGCACGTTATGCAGAGTTCGATTTTGATTTTAAGACAGTTTATAAGTCGGGCTGGATCACCATCAATGAGAATGATAGTAGCGACAAAGATAACTTTCGCTATATCAAGTTAACAGGTCTGGGCAGCGAAGAAGAGATCGAATCATTGAACTTAGACACCTACATTATTAAAGGGTTAACCTTTAATAATGTAACGCATCAGGTGCTAATGGGCATTGATTATCAAAAAACGGATATGAGAGTTGAAGCGTATTGGGGCGCAACCTTTGAGCCACTAGACACACTTAATCGTAAAGATAAATTGGCCTTTCAAGAAGTGCCGACCAATATCTCCGGTGTTTACGATATCACGCAAACGGGTATTTATTTACAAGATCAAATTACTATTGGCGAAAATTGGGTTGTCAATTTAGCGACACGCTATGATGAAACCAAAACGCAGACCTATGATTTAACGGGTAAATTTACCGAAGAGCAAAAGAATGATGGATTTTCATCTCGTTTTGGCGTGATTTATAAAGCGAATAATGGTGTGTCACCTTATGTAAGTTATGCTGAATCATTTGCGCCAACGGGGACAATTGACCCGGCTAAACTTGAACCTTTCCCGCCAGAAAAAGGCCAGCAGATTGAAGCTGGTGTTCGCTATACGCCGCGCAACGGCACTGGTCGTTATAGTGTGGCAGCATTCGATATTACACGAAAAGACTATACCCAATGGGTGTGGGATGAAGATCCGCACCCGGAGCAAAAAGGGGAAGTAAATGTGCAAGGTGCAGAAGTAGAAGCCTTAGTTAAGCCAACCGACAATAGTAATGTGATGGCAAGCTACACCTGGATCCCAAAAGCGGAGGTAGTAAACAGTGTATTTGAAGAAGAAATAGGTAAGCAGAGTAATGCAGTATCAGAGCATGCATTGTCTGTTTGGGGGGATTACACCTTTAATAATGGTTTGCAAGTTGGCTTAGGTGCACGATATGTCGGTTCAAACAAAGGCGTAGAAGAAAAAGCGCCTAAGCGCGTACCTGCTTATGTCATGTTTGATTCGACCGTGAAATACGATGTTGAACAATGGACCTTCGCGCTTAACCTACGCAACTTGTTTGACGACTATGAATTAACAACGTGTAATAATCGCAAATGTTATTATACGTCGGGTAGACAAGTAACATTAAGCGCAACTTATATTTGGTAATGCAACGATTCGCAATTGAGTAAAGGCAAAGGCAGCGATATTTTATAGCTGCCTTTTTTAGTGCGCGTTTTCACTGATATCAATCTGCCAAATTTGGCTGATTTGGTTATCCAGTAATGCACAAAAAAATTGCTGATTTACGTTAGACTGACGACATAAATTACGACCATATTTTGCCAATGAGCTGATGCTAGTCGTTTGCTTTGAGGCTAAATTTAGCCGTTTATAACCAAGGCTAGTGCGATAAACAATGCTGTTGTTCACATACTGCCAATCGCGCCACTGTAATAGCGCAAAATCTTTAACTAACACCCTTTCCTCATTTGTTAAAAAAGCACGTGCAAACAAGCCATCTTGACTAAATTTACTGTAATAAAGGGTACTTTCAGAAAAGTAGAAACTGTAGCCGCCATTAAAGGTAATTTGTTTAGCTTGGCTTGATGCCGAATCGAGTTGCCATATATTCCATTCTTGATTTTGCTCCGCACTCACAAACACTTGGTTCTCAGCATTAAAACCAACAAAGTGAATCGTATTAAATGTGTGATTTATTTTTTGCCACTGTGATTTTGCTATATCGTAGCGATAAATTTGATCGTTAATATTGGCAACAAGCGCAGTTGCATCAAATGACCATGCGATATTACCGACATACTCAATGGTCTTGTCAAACCTAAGTGTTTTGCTGGTGTGTTTGTCAGCCAGTTTTATGCTCAACTTACCGTTAAGTGATTCAACGTAAACCAGTTGGTCGTTAATAGGAGATGGTGCAAATTGTAAAATGCTGGCTTGGCGTTTAGTAATAGCTTGAGGCGCTTGATTATCGGTAATGTGATAAAGGTTTGAGATTACGGCGTAGTGCTCGGCAAACAGCACGTCTTTACTGGCAAAAATTCGGTTAAAGGTATCAGAGTAGTCTAGCTGGGTTAGTGTGCGTTGCTCGCGATTAAACTGATACAGCCCATCTTTTGCAGAAATAAGCAGAATATCATTAAACCAGCTTAAGGATTGCACGTGATCAATTAAGGGTACTTCAAAGAGTGGCTTAGAATCATTTAGCGTTTTAATCACTAAACTATCGGGTTTATTTGAATCGTAATTTATGTAGGCAAGCTGATTATCACTGATAGCAAATATGCGGTGCCCCAAACTGTTTCCGCTATTGTCGGGAAAGCTCAGCTGTTGCTGACGAGCGGTACGAGTATTAAAGGCCATTAATTTATAAGGTGCCGAGGCACTTTCTCGATAGGCATAAACTAAGCGATTATTGCTATCGAGCGCCATATTGGTCACAACGCTGGTACCGCACGAAAGTAATTGAGTTAGTTGCCGCGTAACTAAATTAAATTTAACCATGTTGCATTGTCGTTCAGTTAAATTAGAAAGCCTTGCCAAATATAGAAAATCGCCGTTTGCAACTACATCGGTGTAATAGAAATTATCGTTTACAAGGGGCGTTAAGCTGCCGTTTTGTTCTAGTTTCACTACCTTACTGATTGCAGCATTATTGCTTTTATGCAGGGCATAAAGTGTTTGTGAAGTCTCGTCAAAATAAGGGTTAAACGTCATGCCTAGTTGTTCAGTAAGCACGTGACGATTCGTTAATTTGAGCTGGTGATTAGTTTTACTTAATAAAGTAACCACCGATAAAATGATAAGCACGGTCATCGCAATTAAGCCAATTAGCCACTTAGTTTTACGTGTAGCTGGGGATTGCTTAACTTCATTTTCGGGTGAAGTTAAAGTTAATGCACTGGGTGTGACCGCAAAGCGATATCCCACTTTGCTTACCGTTACAATATAAATCGGTTTTGTGGGTTCAGGCTCAATTAATTTTCTGAGCTGACTAATCGCGCGATTGACAGCAGCATCACTTACCACTCGGCCTTGCCAAACATGTTCAATTAGTTCGTCGCGCGATAAGGCTCGTTGGCTGTTACGGCAGAAAAAAATCAGTAACTCAAATAACTTCGGCTCGCATTCAGTCACCTTTCCATTGATGGTTAGGGTATTTTTTTGCGTATTAACTTGAATAGCATCGAAGCTAAATGAACCTTCTATCATTATGATTTTACTAGTTATTATAATTTCATTATCAAATTATCATAACTTAATTAAGCAACAATAACAGCTTTTACATAATTTTAAGGCGGTCTTTGAACTTCAGATTGAGATAAAATAATGAGAAAAATTACAAAAATCGCTGTGCTAGCAAGTTGCTTAATTTCGGGTTGTGGTGGCAGTAGTAAAACAACAACACCTGTTAGTGAAAATAACACAAATGGTCCAAGTTTATGTGCTGGACAAGCTATTCCTGATGGTGCAGCATGTGTTGGTGTCGATGGCCGCCAGAATTTAATCTTTGGCGATACGAGCAAAGAATACAAAGGGCTAATTATTACCTTACATGGTGCACCGGGATATATGGCAAAAGTAGCCGGTATTTTTGATGCAAACATGCTTGAAGAAAAAGGGTACTTAGTCATTAGTCCAAATGGCAATGGCAGCGCATGGCAGTGGGATAGTAATACAGATGCTAACATCAGTGATGATAGCAATTACATCGCCAATTTAATTGATTACGCACATGCCAATTATACAATTGAAGGCGATAAAGCACGTATTTTCGGTTATTCCGCTGGTGGTTTTATGGCTTATACCTTAGCGTGTCACATTCCTGAAAAGTTGGTTGGTATTGTTGCATTAGCGGGGCAATATCGTGGTGATTTTGCTGCATGCACAACCACCACAGCAGTAGCAATTCATCATCTACATAGCCCAACAGATATGGAAGTGCCGGTTAAAGGCCGCGCCAGTGGCAACATTAAAAGTGTAGAGGATACGATTAATCACTGGCTCAGTATTAACGGTTGTGCCGTGCAATTTGAACAAATAACTCACCCTGCGGTCACTACTAACAGCAGTGGTACCGTTACCAATAATTGGCAACAGTGCGCGACACCTGTAGCATCCTCTAAGTTGTTTTCTGTGCCTCATGAATCAGATTATTTATCAGATGCGCTTTTCGAAATCTACCAATCAAGTATGGCATTGGAGAACTAACATGCGTGCATTATTTGGGTTAATGTTTTCATGTGCATTGGTTGCATGTTCAGATTCACCAAAAACACTCAATGACATTAGTAAAACAATTGATGATATAAACTGGCAACTTAAGCCTAAATACAGCGGTGAAGTTCCTAACAATCAAAGTGCTAATTCGTACCGTGTTGCAATAACGGGCAATAGCCATGTTGCAGGGCTAGGCGCTGAGATTAATAAGGTGATTACTCAGTTAACACCCCAAAAGCAGACAGTATCGGAGACTATTGGTAGTGGTTTTTTAGATGATAGCATTCGAAGTAGCATTGCAACTCAAGCGCTAGAAAACGGCAACTGGACGCACCTTATTTTGCAAGGGCAAAAATATTCGCAATCACGTAAGACAACGTATTCAACGACGGCGGCAGAAAAATGGATAGCCAATGCAAAGGAGCTTAATGTGATGCCGATATTATTTCCTGAGCACCCGCAGCGTGGCGATACAACAGAAGCGCAATATGTTTATGGTCTGCATTCAAATATTGTTGCGAAACAGGCGAGCTGCCTTGCGCCAGTCGGCCTTGTTTGGGATAGTGTTTTGCAGTTAATGCCTAACCTTAGGCTGCATGCCAGTGATGGTAATCACGCTGCGCCATTGGGTAAATATTTAACGGCGTTAGTGTTTGCTGAAGTGATCACCGGACAGCGAGTCGATTCGGTGATTTTAACGCCAGTAAATGGTGTGCGCGCTGACGAGCAACTCCTTATGGCGCAGGTCGTGTCGGAAGTAATTTATCAACTTCCTCCGTGTCCTTTTTCTGAATCCTCATAGAATTAGCGCATACGCTGATATCTCTAGCAGCAAAGCACAAGGTTCGCGCTAAGCAAACCCTTGTGCTTTTTTATATGCGTTAGTCCTACTTTTTAACGCGGTAGAACCCAGCATAAAGTGCGGGTACCACGCCTAAGGTTAAAACCGTGCCTACGCCTAAACCAAAGGCAATTACACAGGCCATACCGTAAAACAGCGGATCTTTACCAATAATAAGTGGCAGTAATCCCATCATGGTAGTGATGGTGGTCATCGCAATTGGGCGAAGGCGTGTTAAGCATGCATCAATAATGGCTTGATACTCGCTTTTACCTTCAGCTTGTTCAATTGCAATGCGGTCGATTAATACAATGGCGTTATTGATAATAATACCCGCAAGGCTGTAAAGGCCAAGTGTTACCATAAAGCCAAAGGGCGCTTGCATTAATAATAAACCTATCACCGCACCAATAAATGAAAGCGGAATAGTAAGTGAAATCACCATGGCTTTTCTAAATGAATTAAACTGCGCGACCAATAAAATAATAATAAAGCCAAGTACCATCGGCATATTAGCACTCAGTGCCTTTTGTCCCGCCTTTGACTCTTTAATTACACCGTCGTATTCAATGGTGTGATTAACCGGTAAGTCGTGTTTAAGCAGCTGAATTTGCTCATCGACAAGGGCTTTAAAATCTTCCGCAGAAAGCTTAGTGTTACGCGCTTCAATGCTAATGGTGCGAAACATATCTTCATGATGAATAATCGAAAACTGATTAATCGGCTCAAAGTCAGCAACTTGAAAAAGCGGTACGGCACGGCCTGATTTTTCAGAGTAAATATTTAACGTACGCAATCTATCTAGGCTATTACGCTCGTTTTCACCGGCGCGCAGCACAATTGGAATAATTTCATCTTGATCGCGGAAGTTAGTAATTACACCGCCGCTAAAGTAGCTCTCTAGGGCTTGTGCGATTTCGCTTGAGGTAAGCCCTGCACGTTTTGCACGGTGCTGATCCACTTTAACCGAGATTTTAGTAATCAAATTTTCCCAATCGGTACGCACGTTCAATGAGTTCGGCGCGGCATTTAAAACAGCCATTACTTCTTGTGCTTTTTGGTAAATAACTTCTTTATCAGGGCCTTTTACCTGCACTTTTAAAATAGACGAATCCGACGGCCCTAAGAACATTTTGCGCACACGTGCTGACACATTGGGAAAGCGTGCTTCAATTTGTGTATCAAGTTCTAACACCCGCGAGGCAATATCTGTTTCTGGCGTAACATTTAGTACAATAAAGCCTTTATTTTCAGCAGGGTCTTCCGGATTGAGTGAGAGTACAAAACGCGGGCCGCTAAAACCAACATAGCCTGAGAAGCTTTCAATATAGTCAAACTGCTCTTTGTTATTAAACCAAGTGAAAATTTCCTGCATTTGGCGATTGGTTTCGCGTGATGACGTACCGCGCGGTAAATCGATGTTAACGAGTACTTGAGTACGATCTGAATTGGGGAAAAACTGTTTGGCAACAAATTTCATTGATGCGCCAGCGCCAATAAACAGTATAAACATCGCCGCCATAAACAGGGCTTTGTGTTTTAACACCCAATGTAAAAACTGCTCGTATTTCGCATAGTAGCTGGTTAGTTTGCCAAATTCATTGCTATCGCTGCTGGTCGTTTTTGGCACTTTAATAAAGTAGTAACTTAAAATTGGCGTTACTGTCAGCGCTAATACCCAACTGCTTAGCAAGGTAATTAAAATCACCAATGAAATAGAACGCGTGTATTCGCCCGCAACATGCTCCGCCAGCATTAGCGGTAAAAAGAATAAAATGGTGGTGGCTGACGAGCTAAGTAGCGGAACTGCCAGCTCTTTACATCCTTGCACCATAGCTTTGTAGCGGTCGATGCCTTGTTCTAAACGGCGTTTAAAATCTTCGGCAATAACAATGCCGTTATCAACCAATAAACCAAGTGAAATGATAAGCGTAGCCAAGCTCATGCGCTCAAGCTTAATACCGCTGTATTGCATAATGGCAAGGGTTACCAGCATCACCAGTGGCACAATAGCACCCACAATTAAGCCGGTGCGAAGCCCTAAGAAAAGAATTACCACAACAAGCACTATCGCCAGTGTTTGCAGTACATTAATTGATACCCCTTTCACTGTTTTTTCAACTTGGTCGGCCTGATAGGTGGCAATATCGAGTTGATAACCAATGGGTAATGTGTGTTCAATCTCCGCAATTTTGGTTTTAAAACGCGGTGCAAACTCTAAGATGTTGTATTCAGGCAACATCGCATTAGCGAAGAAAATCGCTGGTTTACCATTAAAATACGCCAATTTATCAGGTGGGTCGATATAACCTTTTTTAATCGTGACGATGTCTTTTAGGGCAATGAAATCCTCGGTTCCGGGAATGGTAATATAGGTATTTTCAATGTCTGGAATGCTATTAAAATTACCCGTTGGTTCAATAATAAAGCTGCGGCTACCAGTATCAACACGACCACCTGACTGCACTATATTTTGCTTTTGCAGCTCGCTAATGAGTGCTAGTGGCGAAATGCCAAGTTGCGCCAATTTTGCGTTTGACGCTTCAAGGTAAATGCGCTCGGCTTTGGCGCCTAAAATCTCAATTTTTTTAGTGCCTTCAACACCGTAAAGGGTGTCGCGAATATGCTGCGCAATATCGTACATTTCGTCCATATCAAAGCCATCGGCAGTCAGCGCAAGGGTGATCACCGATACATCACCAAACTCATCATTTACATAAGACGGTAAGGTGCCTTGTGGCAGTTTGCCTTGGGCATTATTCACCTTATTACGTAAGTCTTGCCAAATATTGTCGAGGTTAAAGTATCGGTCATAAATTTTTACGTGAATAGTCGAAAGTCCAGTTGAAGATGACGACTTAATCTCTTTTACTTCCGGAATTTTGCGAATTTCTTCTTCTAATTTTCGCGTTATTAATTGCTCAACACGGTCCGGCGCCATGCCCGGAAATTGTGTGCTGACAATGGCTTCACGAATAGTAATAGTAGGATCTTCTTGTGCTGGCAGGGTGAAGTAGGCAAAAATGCCGTTTAGCATTAATAGTGCCACCACAAGTAATACGGGTTTTTTATAATTAAACGCCAAAGCGGTAATATTCATATTCCCGCTCCTTAGTTAAAACGCTGCACGGCGTTATCAAGCAGCGATACTTTTTGCCCGTCGCGCAAAAACGCAATGCCAGCTGTAGCAATAATCTCGTCGTCTTTTAATCCATTCGAAATAATCACTTGGTTATTAATAACGTTTTCGGTTTGCACAAAGCGTTTTTCTAACAGTTGCGTGTTAGGGTCAAAAACAAAAACATAGGATTTTTGCTTCACATCGGCCCCTAGACTACTTACCGGAATACGAATACTTGGCCCTGTAAAGCCTGTACGGCCAATCCCTTGATAAACAAACTCTACTTCGGCAGTCATACCGGCACGTAGCACCGAATTTTCTTCATCTAAAATAACTGTAACAGGGAATGCATTGGCAGATTCAGCGCGGGTGCCTTTTTCTGAAATATGCCCTTTCATCGACAGTTGTGGCATTACAGGGTAGGTTACTTTTAAGGTCATATCGCTGTTTAAGTCATGGATTATGCTTTCAGGCACCATTACACGTACTTCAAAGCCGTGTTGTCCTTCAATTTCAAATACAGATTGGCCAGCGGCAACTTGTTGTGAGGGTTCAATTAAACGTTTGGTGATAACCCCATCGTAAGGTGCTAGTAATTCACTATCTTGTACGTTTTTGCGGGCAATATTGAGCTGAGCATTTGCTACATCTACGGCACTTTTGGCAGATTCAAACGCTGATTTCGAATTATCAAAACCTGATTTTGACACTAAACCTTGTTCGCTCAGCGTTTTGTATCGCTCATATTCATTTTGCGCTTCTTGCAGTGTTGCTTCGGCTTGTTTCACCTGCGCTGATGCTGATTCAAAACTTAATTGAAACGTAAGTTGATTAAGCTTGGCAAGGGGTTGGCCTTTACTCACCGTATCACCTAATTTCACAAACACCTTTTCAACTTTACCGTTTACTTCAAAGCTTAAGCTGGCATTTTCAACGGGGGCAACAATGCCCGAAAGCGTGCGCACTTGTTCAAAATTTGAGGTTTTTACCGCTGTCCATGCGATTGGGCGGATAGGAGGTTCAGAGTGTTCTATTTCTTTTGAACAGCCAACAAGCGTGATAATACACGCAACAACGTAAAGTAAACGCATAACGGTTCCTGTAAAAGGTGCTAATTTTATAAGCACAAATTGAGTAAATTAATTTGGTACTATGCAGTACCAAATATTTTGGTACCATGTAGTACCAAAGTCAACCATGTTTTTACAATTATTAGGTACAGTCTTGAGTTTAGAACAAATTTTAAATGCAAAACCGTTATCAGAGCGCGGTAAAAAAATCCTCGCAGTAGCACAAATGCTATTTTTAGAACATGGTTACGACAATACCTCGCTTGAAATGATTATTAGCGAATCGGGCGGCTCAAGGCGCAATATTTACAGTGAGTTTGGTAATAAAGAAAAGCTACTGCTTGCTGTTATTCGTGAAAAAGCCGAAGTGCAAGTGGGCACTTTGCTTAATATCGATTACGACTTGCCGCCGCAACAAGCGCTTAGTCAGGTGTGTTATGGTTTTGCTCAAGGCTTTTTATCAGAGACTATGGTGAAGTTGTTCCGCTTAGTGACCAATATTGTGCCCAAGCTGCCGGAAGTAGGTGAATTGATTTATCACTTTGGCCCGTTACGAGGCAGTATTCCGCTAGCGAAATATTTAACCCATTTGCACCAACAAAACATGCTCGATGTCGACGACGCCGAATATGCCGCAAAGCTATTAATCGAAATGATCAAAGGGCGTTTGCACATTAAAGCCGTATTGCTACCAAACGAACCAATTAGCGATCAAGAAGTGCAAGAACATGTTGATAAAGCCGTCGCCCGTTTTTTAAAAGCGTATAAAGTGGTTTAAATGTGTTCTTGAGTAACTATCTGATTTTATATTATTTATAGCGGTTTTGTTCAGCGTTAAAAGATGGTTTGCTTATATGCGTGTATCTAGCTTTATCTCTTGATAAAGCTAACACTAATTTAGTGTAAGACAAACGTCAACGGTTATAAGTCATTTATTATGAGTAACAACTTTATAAGTTGTTGATCATAAAGCAAGGGCTTGTATAGTAGAGTAAACGATATAAAGGAATTGGGTGAGATGTTGAAACTTAGGCTAATACTGTTATTACTTCTCTTTGCACCCGCATTGATGCAAGCAAAAAACAGTCAGATTGTAATAATTAACAATGTAAATGTTTTTGATGGTAAAAATGAAAAGCTTACCAAGAACGCCTCGGTTGTGATTACAAAAAATTTAATTACTGCAATCACGCAAGATCCTTTAAACATAGATAATGCTGTGGTTATTGACGGAAAAGGCCGAACATTAATGCCTGGCTTAATTGATATGCACTGGCATTCTGCATACGCAAGTATTCCAATGCAAGTAGGGCTTAATTCCGAACATGCTTATCATTTACTGGTTGGTGCTAAAAGTAATGAAAAAGTGCTTATGAGAGGTTTTACTTCGGTTCGCGATGTTGGAGGTAATGTTTTTTCATTGGCAAAACTTACTGATGCTGGTGTCTATTCAGGCCCTCGTATATTTCCTTCTGGGCCAGCGATTAGTCAGACTTCTGGGCATACAGATTTTAGACCAGCTACCGCGGTCCCTGCTAATACTCATGACAAACTAGTGTACATGGAACAAATTGGTCATGTGATCGTTGCTGACGGCGTGCCAGAAGTACTCAAACGAACCAGAGAAGCGTTGCGGATGGGAGCCTCACAAATAAAAATCAACTCTGGCGGCGGAGTGTCATCAAGTTTTGATCCACTGGATGTGAATCAATTTACATTTGAAGAAACAAAAGCCGCAGTTGATGCTGCGAACGACTGGAATACCTATGTTGCTACACACACATTTACAGATGAAGCGACTCGAAGAGCACTAGACGCAGGCGTAATGAGTATCGAGCATGGCCACCTTTTAAGTGAAAAAACATTAAAGTTAATGAAGAAAAAAGGGGCATATTTAAGTATGCAACCTATTTTAGATGACGAGGATGGGATCAGTTTTCCAGAGGGCTCATTCAGTCACCAAAAATATCTGACGGTGACAGAAGGCACTAATCATGTTTATAAGCTGGCACGAAAAGTAGGTGTCAAAATTGTGTTTGGTACAGATACTTTGTTCGACCCTGAACTTGCTGAAAAGCAAGGCAAACAGCTAGCAAAATTGTCGCGCTGGTTTACCCCTGTCGAAGCTCTGCGCCAAGCCACTTCAATAGCTGGAGAATTATTGGCTTTATCTGGCCCGCGGTCTCCATATCCGCTCGGTAAACTTGGCGTGATTGAAAAAGGGGCTTACGCAGATCTGATATTAGTGAACGGTAATCCGCTTGAAGATTTAGATTTAGTTGCCAATCCTGAAAAAAACTTCGATTTGATAATGAAAGACGGAAAGATCTTTAAAAACACGCTTAATTAAGTTTTTAAATTTAATAACATTACCGATATAGTAAAACGGTAATGTTATTAGATGGTTCTAGAATCGCTGAAAACCATGTGTAAATATATTCTCAAAATCGAACTGTTCGTTTTCCCTTTGATTATTCGCCGCTAAAAACTGATTTGGATAAGTACTTTTCCAGTATCAACTAATCTGCTTTGTCACACTAATGCCTAACCGTTTTGCAAGGCGGGTTAAGTTAGCGCGGTCGGTGTTAAGTTCTCGTGCTGCCGCTGACCAATTTCCATTATGGTTAGACAAGGTGTTTCGTATCATTTCACTTTGAAAACGCTCTGTGGCCTGTTTTAAACTTTCATCTGGTTTTAGCAAAAATTGCTGCGTTTGAATTGGGTTAGCCTTTGGCTCATCGCTACTTGTGCCGTCAATTGCAAGCTCTCTGACTAACTCACCACAATCAACCGGGTTGATTGTCACTATGGTTGATTGGGTATTTACCGATGCTTTAAGTGCCGCGCGACTTATCACATGCTCTAGTTCGCGCACATTGCCCGGCCAGTGATAGGCATTTAAATAGGGCAGCACGTCTTTGGCTATTTTAAGCTGTTGCAAGCCAAGTTTGCGGCGCGATTGCTCGACAAAATAGCCTGCCAACAAGGCAATATCGCCATTTCGAGCACGCAGTGGTGGAATGTTAACGGGGTAAACGCTTAAGCGGTGAAATAAATCGGCGCGAAAGTTTCCGTTATTTACTTCGTCTGCTAAATCACGATTAGTAGCGGCGATAACCCGCACATCAACATAATGAATATCATCTTGGCCAACGGGTTGTATTTCATTGGATTGCAGTGCGCGTAGTAGTTTACTTTGCGCTGCGAGTGGCAGTTCGCCCACTTCATCTAAAAATAGAGTGCCGCCATCGGCCAACACAAATTTACCTGCGCGATTTTTATCGGCACCGGTAAAGGCGCCTTTCACATGGCCAAATAATTCGCTTTCAATTAAGTTTTCAGGCAGAGCAGCGCAGTTTACATACACCAAAGGTTTATCGGCGCGGCTTGATTGTAAGTGTAAGCGCCGTGCAATAAGCTCTTTACCTACGCCTGTTTCACCTTGAATAAGCACGCTAAACGGTGATGCAGCGACCAAATTAACCTCTTGTTTAAGCTTTACCATGGCTTGGCTGTCGCCAATTAATTCGTTGCCATCACGGGCGATGGCTTCTTGGCTAAGCTCTGCCATTAGTAAATGTGAGCGCGAATTACGCTGCTCTAATTCATCGAGTGTGAGGGCAATTTTTAAGGTGGCTGCAGCGATGGCTGCTAAGGCATCAAGCTTGTCTTGGCCTAAATCGTCAAAGGCGTTCGGCTTTAAAGAGTCAAAGGTCAAAATGCCAATCAAACGTTCGGCAAAATATAGTGGTAGGCCCATACAAGCATGAATTGGTAAATCACCGGGGTGATCAGCAACTAGGCCATCATACGGGTCGGGTAAGGGACTCGATGCTGCGAAACGCACAGCTGCTTTGGCATTACAAATTGCTGCAAAACGCGGATGCTCGCTAATAACAAAGCGCCTGCCGAGCGTGTCGGGTGTAAGCCCTTTAATCGCAAGTGGTTTTAATACTTCCCCACGCAGTGCCAAAAGCGCAATGGCCTCGCACTCAATCACCGTCGCAAGGGTTTGCAACAGCTGTTCAAATCTGTCTTGATTATCGAGACTGGTCACTTGGGCTTTTGCAAATTCTACTAAGGTTAAAGAGTTAATTGCCATACAAAACCACCTAAAAACACAATTGTGTCATTATGACTTATTTTTGTGCTGTGTCAAATTGACTTATTTGTTGGTATTTAACGGCGCTTACTTTGATTAACTATATGATTAATATCAATAAATTAATATTGGCATTGTTGCTGCTATATCAAGCTGAAATTAAATGAAATTAAGGCTTAATTATGCAGCAAGTTGTTAATGAGACTGCTTTTATCAATCACGAGCGTGCGCTAACGCTACCAAATAAAAACAAAAAAAATGTGTTTGGTTTTACTAAGCAAGTGGGTAATTGGTTAATGTTAGTTCCTGTTAGTTTGTTTATTAGCTGTTTAATGATTAGCTATTCATTTGCTGAATATTTTTCTATGGCACAGCAAATTGCCGCTCACATTGGCACTATGGTATTTCCTGCATTATTTAAAATTGGCTATGTTGTGCGTTGTATTGGGCAACATGGCTTAGGCCTTCGCGTGTAGGTGGTTCGATGTTAAATATTCAAGAACCTCAAACACAAGAAAACATGCCTGTTAGAACCTTTTCAGAACATGCCTTTTTTCAATTGGCATTTCGCTCAAGCTTTATTCTCGGGGCAATCGCATCAATCTTAGCCATGATAATGTGGCTTGGCTTTTTAAATGCGTGGTGGCAGTTAGATCCAACAGGCTTAACCCCAACGGTATGGCATTTACACGAAATGTTATTTGGCTTTGGTGCCACCATTGCAACAGGATTTGTATTAACCGCGGTGCAAACTTGGACTGGCAGGCCAAGTATAAAAGGCACGCCTCTTATTGCTTTGGTTAGTCTTTGGCTCATTATACGTGCGCTGTTTATTGTTAATTCAACGGCAAGTGTCATTTTAGCCACCGTTCTGCAAAGTATTTGGTGGCTCAGCATTATCGCTGTTTACTCACATATCGTTTTGGCTGCTAAAAATCGTCGCAATTATTTGTTTATCCCATTATTCAGTGTGATGGCGCTACTTGAAATGGCACTTTTAATCAGTGAGCTAACTATTGATACTGCACAGGCACTGCATATTGGCCGTACTATGGTGCTGATGTTTGGTATTTTAATGGCGATCGTCGGTGGTCGTGTTATTCCGTTTTTCACCCGTAACGGTGCCAAGCTTAAAGATGTGTCGCATCCGCCTTTGCTTGACCCACTATTATTGGTTACATCCTTGCTCGGCACTTTAGTGTTTTTTAGCCATTTTTATATTTCTCTGCCGTTATCGCCTGCGTATCTAATGATTGCAGCAGGCTGCTTGCACCTTGCAAAGCTGGGTTTTTGGCAAAGTAATAAGACGCTCGGTATCTCTCTTTTATGGTCGTTGCATCTCGCCTACGGCGCCCTTGCTCTTGGTCTTATTTTACTTGGAGCAAGTTATTTCACGCCGCTCATTCCTTTTAGCTCTGGGCTTCATGTAATCACAGTGGGCGCCATGGGTTTAATGATCTTATCCATGATGAGTCGTGTTTCGCTGGGTCACACAGGGCGCATGTTATTGCCTAAGGCCATTATGAGTGCGGCGTTTTTACTGTTGTTCGTAATGGCAGTAACCCGAGCGTTGCTTCCCGCTATCGGGCTTTCTCATTTCGCATGGCAGATAAGTGCGCTTGGTTGGATTATCGCGTTTGCAATTTTTGTTTGGGTTTATTTCCCGGTATTAATCGCGCCTCGCCAAGATAGTTTTCGTTAATTCCTAAGGTCAACCGACCCTGATTATTTAATTCTAACAACATGTTGCAACACACGAGGTAAACCATGTTACAACAACGTCATATCGATATTATTAAAAGTTTAGTGCCACTACTTACAGAAACCGGGCCTGCTTTAACAGATCATTTTTATTCGCGTCTTTTTACGCATCATCCTGAGCTTAAACATATTTTTAATATGAGCAATCAAGAATCAGGTAGACAAAAAGCAGCATTATTTGAAGCTATCGCAGCGTATGCGCAGCATATTGAGAATGTGGGTGCATTAAAAAGTGCGGTTGAGCGCATAGCCCATAAACACACAAGCTTTAATATTCAGCCTGAAATGTACCAAATAGTAGGACATCACCTAACTGAAACCTTACGTGAATTAACAGGGGAACTATTTACCGCCGAAATTGAAGAAGCGTGGACTGCAGCATATGACTTTTTAGCGTCTGTATTTATTCAACGTGAAGGTGAGCTTTATGAAAACCGTGCAAAAAGTCAAGGTGGCTGGCGCGATAGCCGCCCATTTGTGGTAAGTGAAAAAATTAAAGAATCGGAATTAGTCACCAGTTTTGTCTTAACGCCAGAAGACGGGAAAGCGGTAATTGATTATGTGCCGGGGCAGTACTTAGGCATTTCGGTGCAACCAAACGATCATCCATTTACTGAAATTCGTCAG
This sequence comes from Pseudoalteromonas spongiae UST010723-006, assembly GCF_000238255.3. Taxonomy (NCBI): domain Bacteria; kingdom Pseudomonadati; phylum Pseudomonadota; class Gammaproteobacteria; order Alteromonadales; family Pseudoalteromonadaceae; genus Pseudoalteromonas; species Pseudoalteromonas spongiae. The sequence goes on along the minus strand of NZ_CP011040.1, from coordinate 1,388,461 downwards.
TATTCGTTATCAAGTAAGCCTAATGGGCAAAGCTATCGTATTTCGGTAAAACGCGAAAAAGGCATGCCAGACGGCCTTGTATCTAACTACTTGCATGATCATATTGAAGTGGGTGATACCCTTGCAGTTAACGCCCCTGCAGGAGACTTTTTCTTCCAAGACAAGCAATCACCGGTAGTACTTATTTCGGCCGGGGTGGGTGTTACGCCAATGCAGTCAATGTTGGAGTATTTATCGGCGCTAAATTATGAGCACGATGTGTATTATTTACATGCTTGCGGCTCTGAGCAACAGCACTCGTTTAAACAGCGCACCAATGAGCTTGCCATGTTAAATAACTGGCAAACCTATACATGGTATGAGAATCACAATGAAGCAAAAACATTACCGGAAAACATATACCATGGGCTCGTTGATTTAAACGATGCACGGTTACCGTATGGGCAAGCGCATTTCTACTTGTGTGGTCCAGTTGCCTTTATGCGTTTCATCAAAAAGCAGCTATTAAATATGGGAGTTGGCGCAGAACGTATTCATTATGAAGTGTTTGGCCCGCATGCGGAGCTATAGCACCTAACGAATAAAGGCCCAGCATTGGGCCTTTTTATACTCGCTAACGAAACCGAGGTTATAGAAACAGAAATGCGCCATTTACAATATTTTTAGTGATTTGCAGTGCTTCGCATCTGTGAGGGCGAACACCCAGTCCAGCTGTTGTATGCGCGTACAAATGAGTTGTATTCATGAAAACCCAATAAAAAAGAGACTTCTTGCATCGGTAAATTGGTTTGAGTGAGATAGTGTGCAGCAAGTTCTTGTCTGACGTGTTGTAATACAGATTGAAAGCTCTGATTTTCGCTTGCGAGTTTGCGCTGTAATGTACGTTTACTCATTGCCATGTGTTTTGCTACAAAATCAGCACTGCTTTCACCTTGCGGTAATGAGCCTACTAAAACAGCGGCCACTTTTTCTGAGAGTGAATCGTCACTTTGTATGGCATCTAGTTTCTTTTGCAGCTCACCATCAAACAGTGCCAACATTGCCTGATTATCGGTTAGAAAAGGGGTGGTGGCATCCCTTGCTGAAAAGCTAATTTGTGCATTTTCACCTTGAGAAATCTCGCAACCAAAAAAAGCTTCATACTTAGCTAATGATTTTGGCAGCAGAGGAAGTACTACTTTTTGAGCGGGTATTCGCTCTCGGGTTGCAAGACGCGCTAATTGCGTAAAAAATATCATTTCAACTAAATTAAGCGTTTTGGGTAATTCACCCTTATGGCCGTAACAACCTAGGGTGAGGGTGGTCGCAGACGCATCTTGTTTAATATCTAACGTTAAAGGGCCGATTAACGGCTTGTAATCGCGTAAACGCGCCAGTGCAGCATTCAGATCAGTACTGCACAATGCAGCATAAATAGGCACATCACACGATTCGAGGCTGATCACTTCAGCAACTTTCAGTGGCATCTCATCATTGTTAGACACCGCTTCTATGCCGTGCCATAAGTCAAAATATTGTGACGGTGTCAGTTGTACTTTATTTTGCTCAAATAATTGTTGAGGCAAGCTTGCATGTGCCAGCACTTCATACAGAGATATACCAAGGTCATTGAATAGTACTTTCCAATTGGGTGGAATGGTAAATTTGCTTGCTCGTTTCATAATGTGATCCGCTTGATAAAATTACATCAATTGCTTACTTTTCCATAAATTGGCGCGACATGTTTAATACCATTTTACGTGGTAGCAATGGGATGATCCAATTAATCAAAAACTTAAGTGACGATTCGTTAAAGGTGACTAATTCGCCTTTTTGCATACCTTTGTAACCATATTCGGCAACAGAACGTGCTGATTTGGCATTTTTCCAAGCATCTAATCCATCAAGGTTTCCTGCTGCGACAAAGCCAGTATCAACAGTGCCTGGGCATAATGCTGTGACTGTAATATTGTGATGTTTAACCTCTTCAGCAAGGGCCTGACTAAACGAGGTAACATAGGCTTTGGTCGCGTAGTATACTGCTTGTAAAGGGCCAGGCATAAACGACGCAGTTGAAGATACGTTAAGTATTTTACCGTGATTACGCGCTATCATACCTTGCAAATATAAATGGGTTAAGCTGGTGAGTGTCATCATGTTTAATTGCATCATGGCGAGATCGTCTACCAGCGTACGCTCTACAAACTTGCCATGGCCGCCAAAACCGGCGTTGTTTATTAAAATATCAATGTTTAAACCAAGCGCATCAGTCTGCTCAAAGACCTGTTGTGCTGACTCAGGTAATGATAAGTCGGCGCTAATAACATGAACGCTAACGTCATGTTTTGTTTCGAGGGTGTGCTTTAATTCTGTAAGTTTATTTTCAGAACGTGCGACAATGACTAAATCGTCTCCATTCTCAGCGTGAATATGTGCCAGTTCTAAACCGATGCCACTAGATGCGCCTGTAATAAGTACTGTGTTTTTCATCTTTATGCCCTTTTAATGTATGTGTTTGGTATGGGAGCATATTAGGAAATAATGCACAGCGACCGTTAATCATAACGTGCCAACGACATATCAATTCGTGCCAATTTTTGTTAGTTACCTATTTGAAACTAAACGTGCATTTTGAGAAGAAAGTAAGGCTCCTGACCAGTAGCCTTACTTGATTGTGTTTTGTTTAACCTAGCGCTATTACTAAATCTTGGCGTTGAAAAATTACCGTATCACTTTTGCCGTTTATTGTGAGCTTCATAATGATAAAGTGATCTTCTGGTGTAAGTTTAAACCAAGGTAGCGCAAGTGATTTTGGTTTATTTTCACCGCTGCACGAAAACAAATACCGCATTTGTAATTGGCTATTATGGTGTGCAAGTCGATAAGCTTGTTTGGTTAATTTACACGAGCCATCGGCGTGCTCAATTTGCCACCCGCTAGAGATTGCATCTAACGTGGTGTCATGTTCTGCGTTTTCAGCCCCCAGTTGTTTGGCAATGGATTGTGCCTCTTTAATTGGGGTGGTTTGTAAAATTTCGATGCTATTTCCTTGTACGGTGACATCTATATTACTGGCATGCACCTCATGGGCTTGGCTGAAAAAGCTTACGCCAAGACCTGCAAGTAAAACTAAATACCGCATCATAATTAAAACTCCCTTCTAAAGCACTGGAATGAGCTGCTATTAAGGCTGCCGTAGTAATCTGGGCCATTAACCAGTGGGAATACAGGCGATAGGTTTTCATCCACACTGGTGTGATAGTGATAACCTAGACCATCATGGTCATGACCACTGTGTTCATCAAGGTACTCTTCACCTTGTGCTGTACACTGTGCATCATAGTAGTAATCTTCATAATAAATACCTGATACAGCAGGGCCATCGCCTGCGGTGAAAAAGTTAATAATGTCTGATGTTGCAGGACCAGCCGCCACGTTTTCAACGCCTAAGCTGATATTTTCTTCATCAATAAATTTACAGGTACGTTGGCCCTCGCTGCCACAGCCAGTTGCACTGTTTGCTGAATAATCACGTTTCTTCCAACAGCTTTTCGCAAGCACGTCTTTACTATGATACGGGCCGTGAATTGGGTAACCATCTCCTGCGTAACCATAAATCGGGGAGTGTCCTTTGCCTTCATCGCCGAGCTGTTGTTTTAAACACGCGTTATAACTGTGGTGGTGGTACATGCCGTTGCCTGAGTGGCCATTGCATACATCCATTGCGGCAGAGCGAAATGGCAGGGCAAAGTTATTCCAAACATCTTGGTTGTTGTAAGAGCTGGCATCAGACCAATTGTAAATGGGCACGCCGTTAACCCAAAGTCCAACAGGGCCAAGGCCAGTTTCACACTCTGTTTGTGTTGGGGTCGGGTTATTTGGAAAGGTTAGCGCCATGCCTGATTGAGACTCAGGGCATGCAGCACCCGCTTGTGGCCACCATCCATCGCCGCCTGTGTTACCACAATTTGCTGTCAGTCCAATATCTTGGCCGTAATCAATTTGCTGATTGAGGCTCAATACTTGGCCATTGGCATAGGCCGCTGCAGGTTTGCTTTGATAAACCGTCAGCACTTCATCGGTCACAACTACTTTGTAATTTGGAGTGGCATTGGTGGTTATTGTTGTTGACGTGCCATTGTCTTGCACAGACAACACATTCACCTCTACAAACGCACCACTATCCATCATATAACTTGATTGCTCATTGTGTTTATTAACAATCCAGCCGTCATTACTAAGTGCACTTAATTGACTGTCTAAATAGAAAAAGTCTGTTGGTAGGGATGCGCCAGCTGATATTAAGTCAGTTTGCTCTGAAATATCATTTTGTAAGTCATAAAAAGCGCGCGTACCATCAAGGTACTCAATGAGCTTATAACGGGCATTACGAATGGTGAAGGCTTCTTCATTTTGAGAAAAAGCGGTTTCACGCAGTGGTGTTGCGTTGGCATCATTAAGTAAATTGTTAAAGGGTAAGCTGTCGTGAATGGCCACTTCTTCTTGGCCTGCTATAGCCAAAATAGTGCTGAAGAAATCGGTGCCATTTAATACATTGGCTTCACGTTGCCCCTGACGCGTGACATTTTTGCCCGACACTATCATAGGTACGCGGATCCCACCTTCACTAATATTATTTTTACTACCAGATAACTCTGAATCTCTAAAGCGCGCTTGTGTTGGTGTGCCGTTATCGCCAATAAAAATCACCACCGTATTATCGCGTGTAGCTTGATCTAAACTATTTAACAAACGGTTTATTTCACTGTCGAGCGCCTCTACTGCTGCGAGATAATACGCGCGAGGATTCGCTTCAATATCAGCTTCATCACCACTCAAATTACGGCTATGTAATTCATTTGGCGGTAAATGGAAGGGAGTGTGGGGTGCGTTGTAACCCATCCATAAAAACCACGGGGTAGTTTGTTGATTTAGCCAGTCGATTGCCAAATTGGTTAGTACGGTAGTGGCGTATTCGGTTTGTGGCAGGGTTTGCCCATTTGTGGTTAATTCCCAGTTATAGTAATCGCTGACGGCGCCATTAAAAATGCCAGCGTAATAATCTAAGCCAAACGCTGCTGGGTGACTGCTGTCGCCACCTAAATGCCATTTACCAATTTTTGCCGAGGCATACTCTGCGGTATCAGGATGATTTTTTAACGCTTGTGGTAGTGACGTTTCACTTAGGCTCAGTTCGTCACCCGGTGCTAACACTTGCGTGCGTGTGCCATATTTTCCTGTAAAAATAGTGGACCGGGTTGGTGAACAAACTGGGTTTACCCATAAATTTTCAAACACAATGCCTTGTGCTGCAATTTCATCAATGGTTGGGGTAGTTGGTAAGTCGGTAGAGAAGCTGTATTGATTAGACGAATCTTGACCCAAGTCGTCGGCAATGATCAGTAATACATTCGGTTTGCTTGTATTAACTTGCGCTGACACCTTAACTGAAAACGTGTCGCTTACCGAAAGCCCAGCAGGGTCGCTGGCAGTTACGGTGACATTAATTTCGCCAGTTTGATTTGGGTTGCCAGACAAAATTAAGCCATCAGATGTTAAGCCTGAATCCGTTGGCGTAATCGCGACCTGAAAAGTCAGCATATCACCATCAGGATCGCTAAAGGTGGTATTGTTCTGGCTCATATCAAAGTTAAAATCTTGGTTTAATGTTGCACTTTGATCGGCAATTGGATTTGCAATTATCGGCGAGTTATTTTCATTTGGTTCAACCACGTACAATACAAAACTGGTTGAATCAAACAATCCACCATCATCGGTTGCTGTGACAGCAATGGTGTATTCGCCTGCTTGGTTTGGCATTCCAGATAAATGCGTTCCGTTGAATGTTAAGTCATCATTAGTTGGAGTGATTTGCACACTGTAAATGAGTATTTCACTATCAAGATCTTCAAAAGTAGAGCCATTTTGAGTGACGTCGAAATTATAGTTTTCACCAATATTTACTGACTGATTACTAATGCTGTTGGTAAGTTTTGGTGCACCATTTATGTTCAGCAAAAAGCTATCATTTGCTGATAACCCGTTAGGATCAGTCGCTGTAACGGTGAAAGTGATTGTTTGCGCAAGTGCCGGTGTGCCAGATAAAACACTGCCGTTTAATGAAAAGTCATTGGTTTGCGGTGATGTGCTAAATGCATAAGTGAGCTCATCACCGTCAGGATCAACAAAGGTTGTGCGATTTTGACTTATATCAAGTGAAACGTTTTCACCTAGGTTAATTGATTGATCAGGAATAGTTTTGGCTGTTTGTGGCGCACCATTAATTGTAAGTAAGTAGCTATCGCTTGCCGTTAAACCACTGGGGTCACTTGCTGTTACAGTGATGGTAATGGCTTCAGTTTGTTCTGGTGTGCCTGATAACACAGTACCGTTTAACGTAAAGTCATTGGTTTGCGGTGATGTACTAAACGAGTAGGTAAGTGTATCGCCGTCTGGGTCGGTGAAGGTTTGCCCCCCTTGAGAGAGATCAAATGAATACTGTTGTGACTGGTTGGTTGTTTGATCAGTAATCGCGGTTGTTAATTGTGGAGCTTGATTTGTAACCACTGGCGGAGTGACGTCGTTGTCGGGATTACTCTCGCTGCTGCCTCCGCCACAGCCAATAAGCGTTACGCTTAACAAACTAATTGTGAATAGAGAATTTAATTTATAAAGCACAACGCACCTACCTTATTTCAACTTCAGTGTAAAACGTTTAAAAAACTGAAGTATTGAATTTAAAAAATCATTAATAAAGTGTTAAGCAATAGAGTATAGAAGACAAGTAGGTTAGAAGCTTGAGTGCGTAAATGTTATGTAAAGATTTTGTTGGTTTGTAATAGTGTGTAAAGAGGTTTTGAAATTGAAACTTACTGGGGTAATTGTATTTAAGCTACTAAAACACAATCAAAGACGCGTTCCAACAAGTCAACTTGATGCTTTTGATATGTAGTACAACACTAATTCAGTCTATTTTTTAGTTTCGTTAGCGTATTTTGATAATTATATGCGAGCTCTTTTTCTTGCGCATGTAATTCTTGTAAAGTGCTTTTCAGTAAATACAGCGTTTCTTTTAAATTTTCAGCTCGCATACCTTCGCGCGAGTTCATAACCTCAACAAACTGCATTAAGGTTTTTTCAACACCCATTTGTTGTAATTTGTATACTTTAGAAATTAAAAAAGTGGTTTCAATATCCAGAGACACATCGCTGCTAGCTTGTTGTAGAGACTCCCATGCGGTACGACTTATAAAATCCTGCATTAAGCCTTTTGGCATTAACTCCAATATATAACTGCGAGGGTCTGTTTTAGCTGGAGCTTCTTCAAGTTGTATGATGGCATTATCAAACACTTCAATAAGTTGCTTATGGTATGGAGTCCAGTTGGTTAATACTGTTAGATTTGTGGTCAACTCAACTTGAATCATTTGTAAGGCACGTAATTTTTCTTGTTCAGCTTTCAATTGCCCGCGATATTCGTTTAGGAATAATGCTAGCAAAACACTAAAAATGATTAGGGAAGACTCAAATGCGATTTTGATAATGCTTTTTTTAATGGCTGCAGTGTCCGTTTTTGCCATGCTTGCTCCTTGACGTATTCGAGTTGAATTTTACATGCGTGTGTATTTTTAACATACACACGTTGGCATGTTGAGATCAAGTAACAATGTTTGATAAGTAAAGGCAAGACTTGACCCATCTACATAACAAAAATCACATTTAAGTGAACAGATTTTAACGCCCTTAAGCCAATTTATTTTTCAAATGTTCACGGTATTGGTCGCCAATTGGAATTTCAATCTCACCCAGCTCTAAATACTGGTGCGCATAAGCGCTAATATGATCAACATTCACAATAAACGAGCGGTGCACACGGGCAAAATTTTCAGGCAATTGGCTTTCAAACGCGCTCATACTGCTTTTGATAATATGGCTGCCATCACAGAGGAAGATTTTTATATAATCTTTTAACCCTTCTACATACAAAACGTTTTCAAACACAATGCGTACTTGCTTACGGTTTTCACGCACAAACATCGCATTTGGCGCTTGTTGCGTTGGCACATTCGGTTCAGCGTGATGTATGTTAGTTATGCGCTGCTTAAACTTTTCAACGGCTTTAAAAAAGCGTGAAAATACAATGGGTTTTAATAGGTAATCCACAGCATCGAGCTCAAAGCCTTCAATGGCATAGTCGCGATACGCGGTAGTAAAAATCACATAGGGTTTATGCGCCAGGTTTTGATAAAAATCAGTGCCTTTCAATACCGGCATTTCAATGTCTAAAAACAATAAATCAACGCTTTGGTTTTGCAACACTTGATGTGCTTCAATGGCGCTGTTGCAGCTGGCAACGAGTTCAAATTCAGCAAACTGCGCTAAGTGCATTTCAATCAGTTCGCGGCCAAGCGCTTCATCATCGACAATGATACAGCGATAGCATTTTCGTTGAGTTTGATTTGCCATACTTACTTTGTTTCCATGTTAAGTGTGAGGGTAGCCAAATAGCTATTTTTGGTATTATCAATGGTCAGTGAAAATGCGTTAGGGTAGAGCATTTCAAGTTGTTTGGTCATATTGGTTAACCCCACACTGGGCGAGTTTTTACTGGCTTCACTGTGCTCTGGGATTGAGTTCTTAACCTCAAAGGTGATTGCATCACGATTTGAAGTTAAAATAATGTCGACAAACGCGGTATTTAGCTCATTACTGGTGCTGTGTTTGCAAGCGTTTTCCACCAAGTTTAATAACAGCAAAGGGGCGATGGTATGGGGATGATTTATCTCGCTAGAAAAGCTCACTTCGAGTGTATCTGACTTACGAATGCACTCTAAATCAAGGTAGTTTTGTATAAGTGTAATCTCACTATTAAGCGACACATAGCGCTCGTTACAGCGATATACCACGTAATCTAAAATATCAGCTAGCTTTTCAATTACTAACGGTGTTTGGTCGGATTTTTTCAGTGCTAATAAATACAAATTATTTAGCGTATTAAAAATAAAATGTGGGTTTAGTTGGTTTTTTAAAGCGGCTAATTCGGCTAAGTTTTTCTGCTCTTTTAATTCCAAAATATAGCTTTGTTTTTTGTAAAACTGCCTTGCCATTAATACCGCCGTTGGGAAAAACAGTTGCGGCATTTTTGAAAAGACAATGTATTTCAATGCCCAAAAGCTAAATAAACGATACTGAATGCCTTGATCCTGCGTAACATACAGCAAATTTTGATAGGTTTCTGGGTAACTCGGTTCAATATAAAAATAGCGAACTGCAATCACCCAGTATGCACCAAGTAAAAGTACACTCAATAACGCGGCGATAAAAAGAGGCATTTGGTCTTTATCAAGTAACTTGGGCACTAAGAACTTTAAGGTTACAAATGCAACGACAGTTTGCGCAAACACAATGCTGCCGATGGTCTCTATTATTTCTTTAAATGATGCGTAGTTTTCCCAGTGCGGCCCCATATTCAATAAAAACACCAGTATCCAAAACGCTAACAGCCAAATATGTGTGCTGGTAAGCGTTGTTGTGGAATTGTTTGCTTTATTTAACTTATTCAACATCTTAGTTTGGCAGCTCTGAATATACTGGGTTATCGCTTTCACTATATCTTAATAACAAATCAAAGGGCTAGTGTGTAGACAAACGCATCGCTGGAGTCGACGAAAACAGCTTTTCTATCGCTTTTTATCAAAACGCCCATATCCCCAATTTAATCGCTAGTTGTAAGCGGTTGGTCGAGTAAATACACACGCACTGGAAAACCCATAACACTGAGTCTTACTTTTAATAGCAGGACATTATTATGCGTTTACTCATCACCCTTTTTATTTTAACCACACACATCGCATTTGCTGATGATAGACAAGCCGCCCTTGAGGCATCACATGCAAAAGCAGCAACAGTGCAAAACCAAAAAGCCATTTTGGTGACTGGTGCAAGTTCAGGCATTGGCCGAACCATCACTGAAACGTTAGCACGCCAAGGACACTTTGTATTTGCTGGCGCACGAAAGCAAAGAGACATCGATGCATTGAACCAACTTACAAATGTGCAAGCAATACGGTTAGATGTAACCATTCAGTCAGATATCGATGCAGCAGTAAACACCGTTAAAGCGTCAGGCAAGCAGCTTCATGGCCTTGTTAATAATGCAGGGGTTGCGGTGTTTGGCCCATTAATTGAAATCCCCGAGCGCGATATTGATTTTCAAGACAACGTAAATGTAATGGGGCCATATCGAATCACCAAGGCATTTGCGCCATTAATCATCGAAAACAAAGGGCGCATTGCCAATATCGGTTCTATTTCAGGATTGATGTCGAGCACCATGTTCGGCCCTTACAGCATGACAAAACATGCCATCGAAGCATTTAGCGAAGCGTTGTCAGCAGAAATGCGTAAGTTTGATGTGAAAGTCAGTGTTATTGCTCCTGGTAATTACAATTCCAATATTATGAAAAACCTGAAGCGTCGCTTGGAAAAGCAAGGGCATCATTTTGCCAATTCGCGCTATCAGGATGAATACAAACGTTTTGCCAAATTTACCAACCCTGATCGCAGCCGTTTTAAGGCGCCCGATGATGTTGCCAATGCGGTTGTGAAAGCCCTATTCGATGAAACGCCCCATTTGCGCTACCTAGTGGTGCCCAACGAGCAAGAGGCTATGTTGCCAATTAAAAACACGCTCAAAAAAGTAGCAGAGCTCAATGCCTCACATGCGTTTACGTTCGATAAAAAACAGATGTTGGCGTGGCTGTCGCACGAAATCGACAAAGCAAATCATTAGCGTGTAAGGAGTGATAGCATGCCCAGCCAAACACGTAAATTGAGTATTTCAGGTTTATTAAACACCTTATCGCAGGTTAAATCGAACGAGCAAACTGCCACACTTGCGGCATTTATTATGGCGTTTATTTTAATGGCGGCGTATTTTGTGCTGCGCCCAGTGCGTGACGCCCTTGCCAGCGATTGGAGCGACAGCGAGGTGAGTTTTTTATGGAATATGCAGTTTGTTATTAGCTTAGTGATTGTCTCTGTTTATGGTTTTGCGATTGATAAGCTCAAGTTTAAGTACATAGTGCCAACCGTTTATAGCCTATTCGCGGGCAGTTTTATCGCGTTTTATTTGTTAATGCCGCTGTTTTCCTCCGCTGTTTTGATTGAAAAGACCTTTTATGTATGGGTGAGCGCATTTAGCTTATTTCATATTTCGGTGTTTTGGAGCTTTATGTCCGACACCTTTAATCAAAAACAAAGCACACGTTTATTTCCCATAATCGCAGCGGGCGCAAGTGCTGGGGCGATTATTGGCCCGTCTATTCCGTCACTGTTTGGCAGTGTATTAGATGAAGGGCAGCTTATGTTAGTTGCCGCCTCGGCCTTAATGCTGGTGGTGCCTCTCACTTTATATATTTACCGTTTAAAGCATACGCAACTTCACAATACGCAGCATAGCTTTGATGCAACTACATCATCATTGGCACAAGGCTGGGCAAGCGGGTTTAAATCACTCGTTTCAAATCCAAAACTGTTAGGCATTGCCGCATTTATTTTGCTCTATGTATTTATAGGCTCATTTATTTACTTTGAACAAAAGCAATTACTGGCGCCGTATTCGCGGGCAGAGCGCACACAAATATTGGCAAGCATTGATTGGTTTGTGAATGTGCTGACCTTTGTTATGGCGTTTTTTGTTTCTGGGCGCTTGGTTAAAAAGGCAGGGCTAGGTGTGTCTTTGGCGCTAGTGCCACTTTTGTTAATGGCTGGTTTATTGATTTTGGCATTTGCGCCAAGCGTGATGGTGATTTTGGTGATTCAAATTGTACGCCGTGCAGGTAACTACTCACTTACCCGCCCTGCGAGGGAAATGCTGTTTACTCAAGTGACGGTAGATGAGCGTTTTAAAGCAAAACCGGTAATTGATGTAGCCGTTTATCGTGGCGGCGATGCGGTAAGTGGCATGTTATTCGCGGGGTTAACCGATGGCTTAGGACTTGGATTATTTGCAGTTTCACTGGTTGGGGCGTGTATCGCATCACTTTGGGCGTTTTTTGGTTTTTTGCTCGGAAGAGGCTATGCGAACCCACATTTATCAAAAACAGCGAATGCTGAATTATCACCATTAGCAGCAAGCCGTTCGAATGCCTAAAGAGTGTGAACCAAAAACTTTTAAGGAGAAAAGATGCACGTTAAATACCTTTTGCTGATGATGGTTTGTGTGAGTTTTTCATGTATTGCTTATGAACCCCTCTCACTCACTCGATTACAAACATTGTTAAATGAGCCTAATCGCTCAGATGTTGATAAACAGCACGATGCAAATAGAAAGCCAGCCCAAATAATGCGTTTTGTTGGCGTTGCCAGTGGGCAGACCATACTTGATATTTACGCTGGTGGCGGCTGGTACAGCGAACTTTTCGCCCGCGCTGTGGGAGAGCAAGGTAAAGTCTATGCTCATAACGATACGCTTACTTGGCGCTTTGGCAAAAAAGAGATGTTGGCGCGCTCTAAGCGCCAAACGCTAAAAAATATGATGCGCTTTGACCAAGTCGCAATAAACGAGATTCCGCTGCCTTCGTCGAGCATTGATATTGCGTTTATGGGCATTAACTATCACGACTTATTTTTCACTCATCGAAATCGCAATGGTGAACGGCATATTATGCGCGATAAGATTGTGGATTATCGAGAGGCTTTTAGCCATATAAAAAACTTACTTAAACCAGAAGGCGTGCTGATCATTATTGATCATCATGCCAAGGCGGGTTCTGGTTATGAAGCTGCTAATGATTTACACCGAATTGACGCAAATATAGTGAAGTATCAGCTGCAATCACTGGGGTTTGTTTTAAAAGAAGAAGCCTTTTATTTGCAAAACCCAAACGATGATTTGGAACAATCGGTATTCGCGAAAGGTATTCGAGGTAAAACCAGTCGTTTTATTTTAAAGTTTGGTAAAGCAGAGCAACATTAGCGTTGGCAAAGTGTTTATTTAATAGTGGTTATTAAAAGTGCATATACAAAAGTAATGCTGTACATCAGCATTACTTTTATAAGGTGAGTACTCAGGCGATTAAAGTAACTAGCCGTTACTTTAATCTTAATTGAATAAACTCAGCGAGTTTATCAACCGCGTGGGATTCTTCGCTTTGTTTTATTAAGCTAATGCCCACTTCACCAAGTTCAGGCAGTTGGTTGGTGGATTTTGCCCAGTTTAAGTCGTTTGGTACCGTGTGTTTGGCAAGTACGGTAATGCCTAAGTTTTCTTTGAGTGCAGCGCTAATGCCAGCAAGGTCGGCATTAGTATACACAATACGCCACTTTAAACCGGCTTTTTCCAGTGCTTCAATGGCACGGCGGCGATAAATACAGCCTTCTTCTGCGGCAATTAGGTTAACCACTTCGGTATTAATGTTATTTACATCGCCTACCCAAACTAGCTCATCATCCATAAAAATAGGGTATTTAGACTGCTCAGGGCCTTCCAGTAGTGCCAATATTAAATCGTATTGTTCGCGGTTATCGCTATGGCGTAGCTTTTTGCTGAGCTCTGATTTTACCTCTAAAGCAACGTCAGGGTAGAGGCTTACAAAATCACCAATAATCGCAGGCAATACCGTTGCTGCAAATTCGCTTGGAATACCCAAACGCACTTTCCCTGCTAATACCTCAGAGCTAAATGTTTGCAAAATAGTGTCGTTTACTTGAAGCAGTTGCTTTGCTAGCGGCAGTAAAATCTCTCCATGCTGGTTAAGTACTTGGCGCTGGCCTTGCTTTTTAAACAGCTTATTACCTAATAACTCTTCTAAACGCTTAATCTGCAAACTTACAGCAGGTTGCGATAAACCAAGCAATTCACCCGCTTTGGCAAAACCGCCAACCTCAACCACTGTGATTAAGGTGCGCAAGCTATCGGTTGGGATATTTTTCATAAAGCACTCCACACATTACATTTTGAAATTTATTTTTGTTTAATGATTAGTATTATTTATCAATTTATAAAAAAATACAATTTGATTGTTGCAAGGTGGCCTAACATAATTTTGATTGTTAATTTTCACTGGAGATTGGGCATGACAATACAAGTGCCTCACCTATTTGGTAGCCATCAACATGCATACACGGGCGCAAACGAATTTGCGCAAATGAACGACCGCACCATTATTGATGTGACGGGCAGCGCTGCGTTACCGTATTTACAAACACTTATTTCCAGTGATGTACGTCATTTAACTGTTCCGGGAATGGGGCTTCGTTGCACAGCAAAAGTAAATGGCCATGAAATTGCGCTTGAGCTTTACTACTTTACTGAACTGGCGTTTCGTATTTTTGTTGATAACGATATTGCACCGGCTTTAGTTGCTGCGTTAAGTGAAGGGGAAGAGTCTCACGATATTGATGTGATCACCCGTAATGACCTACGCATTTTAGCGCTGCGTGGTGATAACGCCTTTAAGAGCTTGTTAAGCGAATTTTCACTAACCGCAGGTATTATTTTAACTGGTGAGCAACAGCGATACGCGCGCCAATCGGGTAATGTGTTTTTAACGGCAACCCATTTAGAAAGTCATAAAGGCTTTGAGCTAGTCGCAAAAAGCGACGAACTCGCTAAATGGCAAAGTCGATTTAATGCACTAGGCTTTAGCGAGCAAGCAGAATTACTAGTTTAAGCAAAGGCTTAACAAACTTAATGGCGGTTAGATTGACCGCTATTTTATATTTAGCGTTGTAATCAATTTAATAAATAAAAATTATTGAAATAAATTAATTACATAATGCGTAAAACTTATAACTTTTCTGGGTGCGAAAGCCATATTGTTTCGGTATAATCGCCGCCCATGTTATTCCCTCAACCGGACAATTGTCCTGTTGAAGCCACGCCGCACCAAGTGCGGGTAGATTTGAAAGTGTAGGAATATTATGACTTCAAAAACTGTATTACACGCCAAGCATCTTGAAGCGGGTGCAAAAATGGTTGATTTCCACGGCTGGGAAATGCCAATCAACTATGGTTCACAAATCGAAGAGCACCACGCTGTTCGTCAAGATGCCGGTATGTTCGACGTGTCACACATGACAATCGTTGACGTTAAAGGCGAAGATGCAAAACCTTTCTTACGTAAACTAGTAGCAAACGATGTAGAAAAACTACAAGTTGCTGGTAAAGCGTTATACACAGGTATGCTTAACGCCGAAGGCGGTGTAATTGACGACCTTATCATTTATTTCTTCACTGAGACTGAGTACCGCCTAGTGGTTAACTCAGCAACACGTGAAAAAGACTTAGCACACATTGGTGCAGTTGCAGCTGACTACAAAGTAGAAGTTACAGAGCGCCCAGAGTATGCAATGATTGCCGTACAAGGCCCGAATGCAAAAGCAAAAACGGCAACAATTCTTGACGAAAATCAACAAGCTGCCGTTGAAGGTATGAAACCATTCTTTGGTGTGCAAGCGGGTGATTTATTTATCGCAACAACTGGCTATACTGGTGAAGACGGTTATGAAATCGTTGTTCATAACGACGGTGCAGAAGCGTTATGGCAAGCACTTTTAGACGCAGGTGTACGCCCAGCAGGCCTTGGTGCACGTGACACGCTACGTTTAGAAGCAGGTATGAACCTATACGGCCAAGATATGGACGAAACGGTATCACCACTTGCAGCGAACATGGCTTGGACACTGGCTTGGGAACCTGAAGATCGTGACTTTATTGGTCGTGACGTAGTTGCTAAGCAGCGCGAAGAAAAAAGTACTGACAAACTAGTTGGTTTAGTGCTTGAAGAAAAAGGTGTACTACGCGCTGGTCTTAAAGTAATTGTTGACGGTGGCGAAGGTGTGATTACTTCTGGTACATTCTCACCTACACTAGGTCACAGTATTGCCCTTGCGCGTGTGCCACGCTCAACTGGCGAAACTGCACAAGTTGAAATGCGTAAAAAGCTGGTAGACGTTAAAGTTGTTAAGCCGTGCTTTGTACGTAATGGTAAATCAGTAATCTAAATCGATACGGGGTGTCGCAAAATACCCCAAATACCACTATGGTATTTAAATTAATTTAAACCGAAGGATTTATAAGAATGAGCAATATCCCTGCCGATTTAAAATATGCATCTTCACACGAGTGGGTTCGCGCTGAAGGTAACGGTGTTTACTCAGTAGGTATCTCTGAGCACGCACAAGAGCTATTAGGTGATATGGTTTTCGTTGACCTACCAGACGTAGACGACGAAGTAGATGCAGGTGAAGACTGTGCAGTAGCAGAATCTGTAAAAGCAGCGTCTGATATTTACGCACCAATCTCAGGTACTATCGTTGAAATCAACGAAGAACTTGAAGATTCTCCAGAAACAGTTAACTCTGACCCATACGGCGACGGTTGGTTATTCAAAATCAAAGCGTCTGACGAGTCAGAACTTGATAACCTACTAGACGCAGAAGGTTACGAAAATTCGATCGACGAAGACTAATTCTTCGTATAAAGAATTACAGTGAAAAGCTCCAATTTTGGAGCTTTTCATGTTTTTACACTCAGTAAATATTTAAATCTTTTATTTAAAGATAAAAATTTTAAATATTTATTAAATTTTTGATTAGTAAAACCAATCATTCATACCGTTTATAAAGGTTAGTTTGAAAGGTTGCCTAACCTTACTGAGCACACAGTATTGTTAGCTAGTCGTGTATGTAAATGCCATAGGAAGTTAGACACATGTCAAACGTAAAATCGCTTGAACAACTTGAGCAAAAGCAAGATTTTATCCGCCGCCATATCGGTCCGGACGCAAACCAGATTTCAGCAATGCTAGCTGAGCTGGGCGTATCAAGTGTTGAAGAGCTTATGAACGAAACCGTGCCTGCAAGTATTCGTTTAGAGCAAGGTCTTAGCATTGGTGAAAGCCGCACTGAAGTTGAAACGCTTAGCTACTTAAAATCAGTAGCAAGCAAAAATAAGATTTTTAAATCTTACATTGGTCAGGGCTACCACCCAACGCACACACCTAACGTAATTTTACGTAACGTGTTAGAAAACCCAGGTTGGTACACAGCATACACGCCATACCAGCCAGAAATCGCACAAGGTCGTTTAGAATCACTGCTTAACTTCCAAACGCTTTCTATGGATTTAACCGGTCTTGACCTTGCGTCTGCGTCATTACTTGACGAAGCAACTGCTGCTGCAGAAGCAATGGCACTTGCAAAGCGCGTATCGAAAGCGAAAAAAGCAAACATCTTCTTTATTGCAGAAGACGTACACGCACAAACAATCGACGTTGTTGCAACACGTGCAGAACAGTTTGGTTTTGAAGTAGTTGTTGGTCCAGCGGCAGATGCTGTAAACCACGAAATCTTTGGTGCGCTGTTCCAATACCCAAGCACAACGGGTGAAGTTGTTGACGTACAAGGCCTAATCGCTGACGTACAAGACAAAAAAGCAATCGCCTGTGTGGCAGCAGACATCATGTCACTTATTCTACTTAAAGCACCAGGTAAACTAGGTGCAGACGTAGTATTAGGTTCTGCACAGCGTTTTGGTGTACCTATGGGTTACGGTGGTCCACACGCGGCATTCTTCGCAACACGTGATAAGTACAAGCGTTCACTACCTGGCCGTATTATTGGTGTTTCAAAAGACCGTTTAGGTAACGATGCACTACGTATGGCAATGCAAACACGTGAGCAGCACATTCGCCGTGAAAAAGCGAACTCAAACATTTGTACTGCGCAGGTGTTACTTGCAAACATGGCTGCGTTCTACGCGGTTTACCACGGTGCAGAAGGCCTACGCACAATCGCATCACGCATTAACCGTTTCGCTAGCATTTTAGCAACAGGCTTAAAAGCAAAAGGCGTTACGCTTAAGCACGATACTTGGTTTGATACCATCACTGTAACCAGCAACAAAGATGAAGTTGTTGCACGTGCAGAAGCAGCAGAGATTAACTTTGCTAAAAACCACGACGGTGAATTCTCAATTTCAGTTAACGAAACAACTACACGTGAAGACGTTGCTGAATTATTCGACATCATCCTAGGCGCAGGCCATGGCCTTGACGTTGCAGCACTTGATGCACAAGTAACAGCTGACAACATCACAGGTATTCCAGCTAGCCTAGTACGTGACGACGAGTTCTTAACGCACCCTAATTTCAACAGCTACCACAGCGAAACTGAAATGCTGCGTTATATCAAGCGCCTAGAAAACAAAGACTTAGCGCTTAACCACTCAATGATCTCGCTTGGTTCATGTACCATGAAACTAAACGCGACAGCTGAGATGATCCCAATTACTTGGCCTGAATTTGCAAACATGCACCCATTCTGCCCGCTTGACCAAGCAGAAGGTTACCAAGTAATGATCAACGAGTTACACGACTGGTTAGTAGATGTAACGGGTTACGATGTAGTATCAATGCAGCCTAACTCAGGTGCGCAAGGTGAATATGCAGGTCTTATCGCGATCCGTAAATACCACGAATCACGCGGCGAAGGTCACCGTAATGTGTGCTTAATCCCAAGCTCTGCACACGGTACTAACCCTGCATCTGCGCAAATGGCAAGCATGAAAGTTGTGGTTGTTGAGTGTGATAAGCAAGGTAACGTTGACGTTGCTGACCTTAAAGCAAAAGCAGAAGAAGTTTCAGAAAACCTATCTTGTATCATGATCACTTACCCGTCTACACACGGTGTATTTGAAGATACAATTAAAGAAATCTGTGACATCGTTCACCAGCACGGCGGCCAAGTTTACATGGACGGCGCGAACATGAACGCACAGGTTGGCGTAACTAGCCCAGGCTTTATCGGTTCTGACGTTTCGCACCTTAACCTACACAAAACATTCTGTATTCCACACGGTGGCGGTGGCCCAGGTGTTGGTCCAATCGGTGTTAAATCGCACCTTGCACCATTTATGCCTAACCACAGCGTGATTAACGTACCGGGTACGACTGAAGGTAACGGCGCAGTATCAGCAGCACCTTATGGCTCAGCAGCAATTCTACCTATTTCATGGGCATACATCGCAATGATGGGTTCGGAAGGCCTTAAGCAAGCAACTGAAACAGCGATTGTGAATGCAAACTACCTTACTGAAAAGTTAAGCGCGCACTACCCAATTTTATACCGCGGCCAAAACAACCGCGTTGCACACGAGTGTATTGTTGACTTACGCCCACTTAAAGAAAGCTCAGGCATTTCTGAAATGGACGTAGCAAAACGCTTAATGGACTACGGTTTCCACGCACCAACTATGTCGTTCCCAGTAGCTGGCACGCTAATGATTGAGCCAACTGAATCAGAAAGCAAAGTAGAGATCGATCGTTTCATCGAAGCGATGATCTCAATCCGTAAGGAAATTGCTAAAGTTGAATCAGGCGAGTGGACAGTAGAAAACAACCCATTAGTATTTGCACCGCACACGCAAGCTGACGTACTAGGTAACGAGTGGGAGCGTGCATACGACCGCTTTTATGCAGCATTCCCAGTACCAGCAGTAGCAAAAGACAAGTTCTGGCCAACAGTAACACGTATTGATGACGTGTTCGGCGACCGTAACTTGATCTGTTCTTGCCCTGCGGTTGATACGTATCGTGATGAGTAAGTCTTTGACTTAGTTATAGAATGTAATTAAAAGCAGCCGGTTGGCTGCTTTTTTTGTTTGGGGAATTCTCAGTTAGATGTTATTTGAAGCTTTTTGGAAAGTTTATCTAAAAGAGCAATTGCGATGTGCCAATTATAGCCAAATATAAATCCAAAAACGGCAAAGCCATATGGAGGCTGCGCTGCTGTATCTTTACTTAATTCGTTTCCTGATAAGAATACGAAGCTGGCTTGCACTAGACAAAATGCCAACACGCCCAAGGAAATCGATAGTATTGGACTTAAAAAGTACCCAATTGAAAGTGATGAATCAAAGTTCTTAATATGACGGTGTAATGAAGTAAAACCAAGTATAGCAGCTCCTAGAAGAGATCCAAAAAGGCAAGATAGGAAAGAAATGAATACATTGCTGCTTTGGGCCGAAATAAATTCATCTACTAGCAAAAAATTTGTACTAAACCAAATATCTATTAAGCAAATTAATGCAGTTATAGAGTAACAAGTCATATATATAATTATGAAAAAAATAATGAGCTTTAATTTTTTGTTCTGCAATTCAAATCTCCTTTTGTATGATGTAGTATATTATGCAGCTTTAAATCAATGATTTGTATACCTATTGGCAAATGGATTTAGTTAAAGGATTATAAGATGCCACTTCCGAAGTATAATTGGCCAGAGTGTTACCCTGATGATGTTCCCTGTGGCAAAACCGTAGCAGCTAATGGCGATGCTTATAGGTTAGTAGACACTATTCCTCCAACAAGTGCAGACTTTAAGATGTATAAAGAGGACTGTCCGCATCATAACCTTCCTAAAGATCAAAAAAAATATGCATTCGGAGTTTCCTTTTGGGCAACTCTAGAAGCTGCAAAAGAAGTAAAGAGAAGATACCCTCGCGCAAATCAGTTTGGAAGAAAAAAAATTGCTTTGATTGACTTCAAACAAGAACTAGGTGTTATTGCGATCGACCAGCCTAGAGAAAATCATATTAGCCTTTGGAAACAGGAAGGTTACTGTCCCTCAGAATGTTTTAAGAAGGAGGAAGTATAAATGTTACTACCTAAAAAAACTTTCTTAGGACATTTAAAGCTATATGAGGTATATGATGATTATTTTGGCCCAAAGTGTTTTACAGTTAAAAACCAGTTTGGCCAAATCTATTTAGTGTATTGGAATGGAGATGATAATAACGCTACTCAATGGTTATATGTGCTAGTTACAGAGAGCAAGCTAGATCTGATTACACAGTGTTCTATATGTATTAGAAAAGTATTTCAAGAACCTGAAGCAGGTCAAGTTTTTGGCGTTACGATTAATCAAGATGGCGAATCAAACATTAATGTAATGGGCTTTCTTGACGAGGAGTCGTTGCCACCTACAGAAATGTATATAAATCCAAGTTCTATAGTTACTCACCACCCTGAAGCTGAGTGGGGATTTAAGGTCAAAATTGCGAAGAAAAATCGCAAGCATGAAGCTCCTGAAAGGAAAAGTGTTACAAAAATAATTGATTCATTTAGTGAATTACTTGAATCCCTTATGAAGGGTATTAACTGTGGTAAACGAACAGAACCTAGGATTTACCCTTTAGCAGCCAGCTTTGGCTCATTTGAAGTAAGCCTCAAAACTAATGATAATGAAGATGCGGCAGTTGCAATTGAGCAATTATATGAGCTTTTGACTTCTACTGAAGATTTAAATCATAAACTAAACAATTTAGGTCTCGATCCATACAGGCTTCAAGAGCTTTTGGAGATTATTAGAGATAATCATGCTGTTTTAAAAGTGACACCTAAAACAAACGCGTATTTGGAGAAGCCATTTGATTTCGGTAAAGTAGGATTAAATGAACTAATTGATAAGTTGAATTCAATGAATTTAACTTTTATTGATTCCAAAAAAGTACCGCAAGCAAATGATATCAAACGAGTAATCAATATAGTACGTAAAAAGGCATTGGGCGAAGAGGTAACCTATCAAAATATCGAAGGGATTAGCTCTGATAGACAATTAAAATACCACCTCCATGCTGCTAAATGTCTAGGATTATTGAAAGATAATTACTCTATTAGTGCATCAGGTAGATTTTTTTCATTGATAGATACAACTGATGGGCAATATTCTTATTTAGCTAATCAATTCGAAAGTGCGGAGTTTGGCTGGTGTTGGATGAAGTGGGCTAAAGTGAGTAGTATTACAAAACTAGATCCATCAACTGCGGCGGATTTTGTAAAAGAATCTGTAAATGGTTTAAACGAGGGAACAAGTGAAAGGAGGGCTACTTGCCTTTCATCTTGGTTGAAATTATTACAACCTTTTGCACAAAAATATGAATAGAAATTTGAAATAGGCCAAAGTCGTTGGTTGAAGAAAATAACAAAGACACCCACTCTAACTCTAATTTGATTTAGTTTGGGTGTTTTTCTATGTTTAGGGTAATATCTAGCACAAGTAGTTCACTATAATCAATAGCTTAAGTGGAATCAATGGGGTCAGAGTCGTTGATTTCCTTTCAAACTGCTTACATATAAAGCTAGCTGTCGTGCTAGTTTTTTGTTTATTAACCTTTTCTTTTTCTGATTGATTCGTTAATTTAGTTATATGAATTTAAAGGACTAATTGATTGTTTAATGGACGAAATAATAGAACCATCCAAATACAAATTTGATAGTGTTTTTCTTGTTGTAACAAAGTCAATGGGGTCAGGTCTTGCATTGTGCAGCGTTGATAGAAAAGTCAATGGGGTCAGGTCTTGCATTGTGCAGCGTTGATAAAATGGTTTGGTTAGATTTTTAAAAGGTTAGCTATACTTTAGCTAACCTTTTTTGTTTGTTGGGGCTTAAGGATGAGTCGACCACTTAGATTGGAGTTTGCAGGTGCGCTTTACCATGTTACGTCTCGTGGCAATGAGCGAAAGCCTATCTTCCGCAATGAATCAGATTTTTCCACTTTCATTGAAGTACTTAGTGTTGTTTGTGAACGTTACAATTGGGTAATTCATGCTTATTGCTTGATGACGAATCACTACCACTTATTGATTGAAACACTCGATGCTAATTTGTCTAAAGGTATGAGACAGCTAAATGGTGTTTATACACAACGTTTTAATCGAAACTATCAACGAGTAGGGCACTTATTTCAGGGGCGCTATAAAAGCATCCTGGTGGATAAAGATAGTTATTTACTCGAATTGTGTCGATATATTGTTTTAAATCCTGTTAGGGCGAAAGGTATGGTTGACCATCCTAGTGAATGGCTGTGGAGTAGTTATCATGAAACAACAGGTATGCGAGAAGCTCCAGAATGGTTGGCTGTCGATGCATTACTGCGTATGTTTGAAACAACTAAGCTTGAAGCTATTGAGCGCTATAAACACTTTGTAGCACAAGGGAAGGAGGTTAATATTTGGCAAAACCTGAAAAGCCAAATTTATCTGGGCGATGAGGAGTTTGTTGAAAAACATAAAAGTGCTATTCAAAGCGATGTAGACGTTGTTTTAAATGAAGTACCAAAGAAACAAGTTAGGCCAAAGGCTAAACCGCTAAGTTATTATGAGTCGACAAGCCTTAACATCAAATTAGCGATGGCACAGGCTTACTTGTCAGGTGGTTATTCCATGATAGAAATAGCTAATTATTTTGGTGTGCATTACTCCACAGTTAGCCGAGCTGTTGCACAAAGCAAGACCTGACCCCATGATCCTACTAATTGCTGGGTCAACCGGGCAATTAGAAAATTAAAGTGGGTGTCCTCAGTACTCTTCCTCAGACAAGACGAAGCGAACCATACATTGCATTGTGCACCGATGATAATGAGAATTACAAAGACACCAACGAGAATTACAATAATCAATGGGGGGTAGAGTCGCTGATTTCCTCTCAAACTTTTTTCATGCAAAGCTAGCTGTCGTACTAGCTTTTTGTTTATAAATCTTTTCTTTTTCTATTTGATTCGTTAATTTAGTTATATGAATTTAAGGGACTAATTTATTTTCGATCAGTCAAAATAGCAAAGAGCAGTATTATTTTTTAATACTAACAAGTTGAAGAGTGGATGCGTATGGCACCGATTATTAAAAATGCCAAAACCCCAATGCTCGAATGGATTACAATCATTATGTTATTGTTTCTAATTCCCTCAATCTATTTTATTGAAACTGTAGTGATTCCTCAGGGGCGAAGCGTTTAAGCAATCATGCGAGAAGAATCACCAATGTCGTTTTGGCTGCACATAATTGCCGCGAATACTATTTGGCTCTTTTTATGTTATCGCGACTTGAAGACCCGTAAAACCACATGAAAACGGAATCAATGGGTCAGGAATCAGATTAATGCCCCTAGTAAGCTTACCGATTTAATCGAAGTTTTTTCTATATTATTTTCTATTTCTTATATCAAGATATAGTCACTTTTTATATATGGGTATTTAAATAATGTGTGGAATTATAGGTCAGTTTTCTTGCACTACTATCAAGCCTTCTGTCACTCAAGAAGCATTGTCGAGCATTCAGCATCGCGGACCAGATGGTAATGGCAGTATGTTATTTGAAACCGACATGGGTAATGTCATGTTTGGACATACACGTTTGAGTATTTTGGACCCATCTGAGTCTGGGGCTCAGCCCATGCAATCTAAATGCGGGCGATATGTTATTACATTTAATGGAGAGATTTATAATCATTTAGATTTAAAAAAAATATACCTCTCAGGGCAAAGTTTTAATGGCAGATCGGATACAGAAACAATAGTGGAATTAGTTTCTGTGCTAGGAGTTGATAAAACTTTACCTTTATTGAATGGCATGTTCGGCTTTGCAATTTACGATAAACAAGAAAGTAAAATTCACCTCTGTAGAGATAGGTTTGGTGTTAAACCTATTTATTATAAAGTTGATAAGCAATCATTTCATTTTGGCTCCGAAATAAAACCCATCATTAAGGTGTCGAGAACTAAAATTCATGTATCTTCCGTCTCATTAAATCTATTGTTACAGTTTAGATATGTACCGTCACCATACACTTTATTTGAAGGCATCAAGAGACTAGAGCCTGGTCATGTAATCACTTTTTCCCTTAAAAATAGTAACTACACTTTAGCGTCTTTTGTTAAATACCCAATTTCTCGGTTTTCAGGCAGCTATGAAGAGGCTTGTCACCAATACAAAGAGTTTTTTCAGCAAGCTGTTGAGAGGCAATTGCAGTCTGATGCACCAGTGGGTGTTCTCTTATCTGGGGGAATAGATTCGGCATTGATTGCTAAATTTGCTTCTGAAAAAAAGCCTGGCCTTTCAGCTTACACGGTTGGCTTTGAAGGGGATTGTGAGCAAAACGAAATTAAGCAGGCTAAACATACTGCAGATGCATTAGGACTAAAGCATCACAGCGTCATTGTTTCTAATAATGAGTTATGGAATTCATTTCAAAGCGCGGTTTCATTCAATGAAGAACCTCTTGGTACGACTTCAATATTACCAATGTGGCATTTAACTCATAATGTTGCACGTGATTTAAAGGTTGTGTTAACGGGCCAAGGTTGTGATGAGCCGCTAGGCGGATATCAAAGGTATCGCGCTGAAAAAATAACTTCGCAACCTGTATTAAACCTATTAGGTAAATTAGGCTCTCCACTATTAAAATTAGCTGGTGCGAGGAATGACAAGCTGCGGAGATTACATAAAGTCTTATCTGCAAATTCTCCAGCAGAGCGATTCCTCAACTCTTATTCAATGTTTGATGATATCGTCATAGAGCAATTAATAGGTAAAGTTAACAAAGTTGAATCTATTGAATTGATTGAATATTGGTTGAAGTTTGCCAAGCGAGAGAAATCAGCTGAAGATATGATGTTCATAGATACGAGAATGAACCTATCCGATGATCTGTTGCTATATGGAGATAAGTTATCAATGTCTGCTTCTTTAGAGGCTAGAGTACCAGCGCTTGATAATGAATTAATTAACTATATTGAGTCTTTACCTCTTAATTATAGGCTCACGCAAAGACAAAATAAGCGAATTCATCGAGACGTTGCTAGACAGTATTTGCCAAGTGAAATAATTAATAGACCTAAATTGGGCTTTGAAGTGCCATTTGGAGAGTTACTAAAATCGGATTGGAAGGTGAATGCTGAAGATGTGTTATTTGGTTCTGAAAAGTTATACAACTACATCAACAAGGACGCTGTTAACCAAATTTGGTATCAGCATAAGAGTGGTAAAATTGATCTTTCAAGGCAGTTATTTACCTTTATGTCATTATCATTTTGGGTAGAAGAACACTTGTCATGATAAATAAAATGAACCAAGCAAGCTTTTGAATAGAATAACAAAGACATCCATTCTAATTTGATTTAGTTTGGGTGTTTTTCTATGTTTAGGGTAAGTAACACTTCTTAAGGATGAGAAGTCATGGCGGTTCCAAGAAAACTGCAAATAAGTCTGGTTGATACTCCTTTCTATCATTGTATTTCGCGTTGCGTAAGGCGTGCCTTTTTATGTGGCGAAGATAAAGTCACAGGGCAGTAGTTTGAGCACCGTAGGGGTTCTAATTTTGTTCAGTATTATTGGCTAGAAGGGCCGGGTTCATTAGGAGCTTATAGGTTTAACGTTTATATTAACAATAAAAACGTCCAAACAATTACCTTTGAGGTGGTGCCAAATGAATTGTAATTCTGAATTTATTCGTGATGGAATTAAGATGCTATTTTGTTCCGCAGTATTCTTTATTGTTTCTTATTATTTTTATGATAGTGGTGAAATTGTTAGTAGAGGAGAGAATACCAGCTCTGTTGATAAACCATTTGAATTCTGGTCGATAGTTTTATTGTTTTTTACAGGCTCAATTATATCTTTAATTTATTCATTAAGTTTGTTTGTCAAATGCTTTGAAGAAGATAACTCCGGAGATTAAAAGGAATCAGTGGTGTTGGATAGGTAAAGCAATTAACAAAGACACCCACTCTAATTTGATTTAAGCAAAAAACTCTTTAAGTGCTTTTAGAACAGCTTTTACTTTGTACGATTGTTTTCTATCAATGGTTAACGCATATAAATCTAGGGGATCTAATTGCCAGTCTGGTAACACTTTTACTAGCATACCTGCCTTGATTAAATGTTGGACTTCTAAATCAGGCAAAATAGCCATACCGTACCCAGCTTGCACATGGCTGGTGAGCGCATTGATATCATTAAAGCGCATTCTATATTTAGGTTGATAATGAAATGTTTCGTTATTTGAATGAGTAAGACTGATATCCGAAAATTTTCCTTGGCTTAGGTGTTTTAACCAATAGTGTTTTTTCAGATCGCTTGGCAGAACAGGGTTACTATGCTTTTTGAGATACTCAGGGCTTGCAAAGATGCTTTTAGCTAATTTTCCTAGAGAATGATAAATAAAATTAGACTCTTCAGGCTCGCCTACTCTCACGGCAATATCAATGTGCTCTGCAACCAGATCAATACTTTTATCATTTGCTATAACAGTAATCGATAAGCCAATATTGTTATCTAGGATCTCCTTTAAGCCTTGTGCCAAAGGGTGAGATGCTATGCCTACTGTTGCAGAAATACGAATTTCACCTTCCAAAGAGTGCTTTACTTCGTAAATGGCATCTTCTGCATCTTCTGCAGCCATTAACATTCTCTTTCCGTGTTGATAGTAGCGTTTACCGGCTTCAGACAAACTAAGCCTTCGTGTTGAGCGATAGATTAGCGCAACTTCAAGCTCATTTTCTAACTGGGTGATGTATTGGCTTACTGCTGAAGGCGTCATACTAAGTGCTTCGGATGCTGCTCGCATACTGCCACATTCAATAACCTTACAAAAAATAGCCATTTGCTTTAGGCGATTAATCGATGAAATGCTCATTAAACTGACCAACTGTTAAGTAAAGCTTAATAAAGTAATCAATTAATAGCATCTAATCAAATGATTGGTTAGTTATTATTATAAATTCACGAAATCACAAGCCATCACGTTAAGGCAAATCATGAAAATCAAACATTCAACTAGTAAGTTCTTGGCTGCAATTATCACCTCTATGTCAATATTGAGTAGTGTGAGTGCCAATTCAACGCCGTTAGAACCGTTAAACCAAGGTAGTTCAATGAAAGCAATAGCAATTAAAGCACAAGACGCATTTTTTAAAGATTACAATGCAGCAGACGTTAAAAAGTACTTCCGAGAAGATTATATTCAACATAATCCGCATGTTCCCACGGGGTTAGCACCGGTGTTAGGCTTTTTACCTAAATTAAAAGAGGCGGGCACGACTTATACAAACCATCGCCTGTTACAAGATGGTGAATTTATCATTATGCACAACACCTACAATAACGCAGAAGCGTTTGGTGCTAAAGAAGTGGTCACTTTTGATATCTGGCGCATGCAAAATGGACAAGTTGCCGAGCATTGGGATGCGATTGCGCCAATTGTTAAAGAAACCGTTAGTGGTAGGTCACAGTTTGATGGGCCAACAAAGGTTGAAGATATTGATAAAACTGAGGCCAATAAAAAGCTTATTGCTAACTTTATGCAAGATGTTTTCTTCGGTAAAGCGCCGCAAAAAATTACCGAATACATCAGCGCAAAGCAGTATGATCAACACAATCCGATGGTTAAAGACGGTTTAGATGGTTTGAATGAAGCGCTTGCCTACCTCGCATCTCAAAACAATATGTTTGAGTACCATAAAGTTCACCGAATTTTTGGCGAAGGTAATTTTGTATTGACCCAAAGTGAAGGGCGCTGGAATGGAAAGCCTCAGGCATTCTATGACTTATTCCGCGTGAAAGACGGTCAAATCGTTGAGCATTGGGATGTTATTCAAGAGATACCTGCTCAAATGGCTCATTCAAATACGATGTTTTAAATCAGCTAGTCAATGGGGGCTGAGTCGTTGATTTGTATTTCAACCTTCTAACATTGTAGTGGCATAGTTAATTTGGCCACCCATTAAGAAAGAAATGTTATGCAATTGAACATACAAATTTGGGTAAAAAAATGACGAAGTTAAAATTTAAAGTGGGTGTCCTCGATAATACTCGAGAATAACTATATATCACTCGATAACTCACGTGATTAATAGAATATTAATAGATACAGCAATAACAGCCTCCGGTCAGCACCTGTTAGCATAGTTAACAGGTGCTGACTAGAAGATGTTCCTTTCGTTTTGCTAGTAGTAATTACTGACAATGTTCTGGAATAGTTAGATGATAAAGTGAATCAAGTTCTTTAACTTCTTTTAATGTAGAGCAATCTAAAGCGTTATTGCCGCTGAGATACAATGCTCCTAGTCTATTTAATGGAATAAGAGGAGATGCATCAAGTATGTTGTTTTGTGATAGGAAAAGCATTTTCATAGCCGTTAATCCTGATAGGGGACTAATGTCAGAGACTCCGGTATTTGCGAGCCTTAATGCGAAAATATTGGTTAGGTCTGCTAGAGGAGATAAGTCTGTTATGCCCTGATTGTCATTTAGATTCAGGTGTTCTAATGATGTTAGGCTTGATAAGGGACTTATGTTTGTTACTTTATTTTTAGTTAAGTTGAGCTCAGTTATGTTAACAAATTGCTCTAAGCCTTTCAGTGAGCTTATATCGTTATCGTAACAAGTCAAATAAGTAATGTCGTTAATATCAACGATTGTCTTTCCTACAGTTATACAATGTAATAAGTTTACATCCTCAATTAAATTCAAATCGGCGGGGCTAGATAAACAGTTGTTATAACTTAAAATATTAGTTTCTTTAAGTTCAAGCTTTAAGCGCGCAATATCCTCACATAAAATGTTATAAGAATCATGAAGTTCTAAAGTTTTTAATGCTGTTAATTTAAATAAGCTATCAATGTTTGTGACTTCAGTGAGCCCACGTAGTGATAAAGTTTTTAGGTTTGTGAGGTTATCTAAAGCGTCAATATTTTTAATTGGATTTTCAGATAAAGACAAAACTTCGAGTTCAGTCAATTCTGAAATAGGGCTAATGTCTTCAACATCGTTGGCTGATAAATCTAACCTTTTTAGCGTTACTAAATTTTTAATTCCGCTAATGTCAGCAATAGCGTTGCCTGTCAGGTTTATCTCTTCTAAATAAGGGCTAACAACCGTGTTTAGCTCGTCAATTGATGTTAAACCACTTGCACTAGCATCAAGCTTTTCAATGGATTGAAGTTGACTAAAATTAAATAAAGTATCGAGCTGTGCTGAGGATACATTAAGCTCTTTTAAATTTGTTAGGTATGATAACGTGTCTATATTTTCTAACCTATTACTATTTAAGTCTAATCTTTCCAAAGATGATAAATTCTTCAAAGGTGATATATCAATTATTCCTCTACCATACGAATAATACAAGTTGCTTAGTTCTAGCTCTTTTAAACTCGTTACTTCGGCTAAAGGTGATAAATCGTCTAAGTTTTGGTTATTGCTAGCCCTTAAAACTTGGAGTTTTGATAAGTGAATTAAATGGCTAATATCAGATAGGCGGGCGTTACCACTTATATCTAACTCTTTTATTTCAGTTAACTTGGACAAGAACGATATGTTGCTTAAATTAGAAGAAGCTACACTAAGGTAGGTCAATTGGGTTAAAGCTTCTAAACTATTTAACGACTCAATTCTTAGATTATTGATTTCAAGCGTTTCTAGCTGTTTTAGAGGTTCTAGCGTTTTGATATCAAGTACGCCTGAATTGGCTCTGTTTAGTGTTAAGTGCTTTAAATTTACAAGTTTGGAAATCGGATTAAAATCAGACAATGCGGTTTCAGACACATCTAGCTTAAGTAATTGAGTTTGGTTTATAAGTGCGCTTAAGTCAGAGAGCCTTAAATTATGTGAAACATTCAGGCTTGTTAGTTTAGTCCAGTCCACTAAGAAACTAAGAGAAGTTAAGTTTAGATCGGTAAGTGAAAGGCTTTCAATGTTGGCTAATCTATGAAACTCATCCGAGTTAGTTATTTCGAAATTATTTAAACTTAACGAAGTGAGTGAAGTCAGCTGCGCAATATCGTCTGCATCTATTTTGCTATAGGTATATGGAGCACTATTTAGAGACAGTGATTGTAACGAGCTAATTTTTTTTATGTCTTTACTAATATTATCAATTGTCGCATGTGTGAGCTGCAAATCCTTTATGTTATTTAATTCAGTTAACCAGCTGATATTACTTAGCTTGTTGCTTTGTATGTTTATTTTCTCCAATCGCGTAAATAGTTCAATGCCCTTTAAACTTTCGATTGATTCGCTTATACACTCTAAAGATTCTATGCCTAAGTCCGCGTTCTCGTATTGAGAGATACACATGTTTAAGCCTGCGTTATCAATAAGATGGTCTTCAATGTTTTGATACGCTTTTAGTGTAATTTCAACTATCTGTTTAGCCGTTGCTGAATCATTGTCGGTAACAGTTAATTCAAATGTAACTATTTCATCTTGTTGTAAGTCGGGTGCAACAAAACGTAATTCTGATTCATTTGCAGCAAATTGAACAATGTCTGTGCCTGAAGTTTGCTGCCACAAATACTGCGTGATACTACCGTCATTATCACTTGCATCAGGTGTAACTGTAACCGTTTGTCGTTCGTATACTTCGACAGGAGAAAACGCTGAGATAGTTGGAGCATCGTTTACGACAGCAGGAGTTGAATCTTTTTTACTATCGGAGCCACCGCCACAACCTATGAGAAATGAAGAGAGAGCAAATGCAACTAGCTTGCGAGAGAGTGTTTTGTTCACAAAAAATCCTTTTAAATTTAATATGGTATATTTGATTTGATAAAAACGTGAATAATACGTCAAAGGAGGTGGCGTACACAATATGTATGGGGCTACAGGTGAGTTTATAATCGAGATTAAAAGTTTAAAAGCAACCAGTGTGGTAATTGTTGGGTGCAGTTAGCCGAGCTGTTGCACAATGCAAGATCTGACCCCTTCGCTTTTTAGAAATAGCTAATTATTTTGGTGTGCATTACTCCACAGTTAGCCGAGCTGTTGCACAAAGCAAGACCTGACCCCATGATCCCTGACCCCATGATCCCCCATGACCCCATGATCCCCCTTAGAAAAGAAACGACGACCGAATGTAGCGAATGCTAGCAAATTACTTGCTTATTTAATCGCGAAATTGAGTCAACATCTTAGATAACAATGCCCACCAAAAAAGGTAAAGGTCTATGGGAAGATATTATCTCTCGCAAATATTTCTAAATAAAATCCATATTTATTAGTATCAAATCGCTTCAATCTTTGATGACGAAATTGCTTTGCCATTTATCGGAGTGTTTCTAGTTGCTCGGTCAACTGAGCAATAATTAAAGTGGGTTTCTTTATTATTCAGCCCAGCATGTTTTAATAATTCCTTTTTTAATAACTACTCAAATAGCTTTAGGGACTGCCCATAAATGCCAGATCAGTATTTGACCACTGTAGTTTTAGAAAAGGCATCAAATTCACTCTTAGCGATTATATTTCTTGTATTTTGACAGCATCGAATAATTAGAGATTACTATACAATTAATAGCTTGATTATTTTCCTTAAATCTATACTTTACTAACTGATTTTCAAAATATTGCGGCACTTAGGGAAGCTACTACATCCCCAAAATTCATTACCTGCATTTTTACCTTTAGTGGCTTTTCGTAACACCATTTCAGCACCGCATTTTTTACATGGTTTAGTATCAGGTTTTTGTTCAACAATCGCTTTTACATGCTTAACATGTTGTCGATTTGTCTTGAATCCACGCTTCAAACGGCCACTTTCAATCTGATCAACAATATTGGCTACTTCATCGTTGGTAAAAACAATTTCTTTCTTACTTTTAATATATTCAATACCACCACGAGCAAAGGCTACGTTATCAGGCATTTTTGTTTTAAAGGTACTATCACCAATGAAGATAATGACGGAAAAAACGCATTCTTTCTTTGTGGTGAGACAAGCTTCTAACGTTTTGACATGTTTATAATTTTGATGCAACGGGTTTTGAAACTTCGATGTATGCTTGTAGATCTTTTGTGTCCACTGCTTTTGATTATCGCCACCAAAAATCCAACCTTTCATGTTCTTAGTTTCAACGACAAAGATACCAAATTTGGAAACGATAATATGGTCTATCTGTGTGGTGCCATTTTCGGTCGGTAGGGTGACATCTTTAATTAAGTGATATTCGTTTTTGTCGAGAAAAAATTTGATTAGCTGGTTAACTTGCCATTCACCAAATACGCCTTTGAAACAGGCTGATTTTATGATTGCAACAAATATAAATAGAGGGATCAGGTACCAAAAGCTACCGATCACCATATTTAGGTAAGTTGATAAATCCATCTTTTACTAATTCCCTTATTGAAAACTAATGGTTAATCGTCTTCTTTAACTTCCAATTAATTCCATAATAAATAACAGCGCCGACTAAGCCACTATATAAACATACTTTGTGTAATACAGGCACTGAGATTATTCCTAAAAACTGGTTGTCCAGAGTGAAGGGAAAAAAAGGTTCAACGTCTGCATGCATAATGCTGTCTAGTAGTACGTGGCTGAAACTACCGATAAATGCACTAAGTAATACAACCCCCCAGCTGATTGATATTGATGTGTCATTCTCCGTAATCCTCAGTATTTTTAGGCCAAGCTCTGATAAATACTTTCCTGTCAATGCTGCAAAAAGAGCAATTAATATTGCGCCAACATAGGTATGGGTAAAACCATGCAAATGTCCTTCACCCGTTATCAACACGATTAACGGTTGTATATCCATTACAATTTGGGTCCAGCCAAACACCATTAAACTGAAGCTGCCTCGTAATAGCGACTTTATTAATACCCCCGGTCCCATATGTATTGGCGTGAATGGCATCTAATTTAAATCCTCTATATTTCGACCAATTTGAGTTTTCAACCTTGTGTCTTGTGCCGCAATTTGATCGACCACATCGAAGAAAAAAGCTCTATATTGATCTGCTAAAACTTCGTCACGACCTATCACTTTTCCATAGTCACCAAAGTCCTCCCAAGGGGAGTTCTCAATTTCTTGAATCCAATAAGTAAGACCTTCATCACCATTCTCTCCATATAAAACAGCAACGCGAGGATAATCATTTTTATCAATTGATATGGCAACGGTGAACTTGTTTGGGTGTCCTGTTGGTATGCGAATCCAATAATCTGCTTCCACATCGCCAAGTTGGTTCTCAACTCGACCGCAGAACAGCTTAATTTCACTCTCACAACAGCTGCATGATGAGGACTCAAGCTCATCTTCTTCAATGACTGAAAACCTATTTTTGTTCGTATAGCTCGTGTATTCAAATGCTCTATGAGCAGGAATTCCATTTGATTGCTCGTCAAATAGAGTGCAGCCATGTGATGTTATATAAAACATGGGGCGAGATTTACTGTCTTGAAGTTGAATCTCTAATTCAATAAGGCCGTTAGATGTGGTGTATGGAAACGCGTTTGCGAGGATTGCGTCAATGCGAGGCTCTTCTACTCGAACATCTACATCCCATAATTCTTCTATTCTTTCGAAGTCTTTTTCAGAAACTTCAGCCCAAGCGCCTAAACAATAGTCTTCTTGATTTTTAACAGGCAGAGGAATTAATCCTCTCACGAAAAATCGATTTCCATCCAATACGTATAGATCCGTGCTTCCTTCGGCTCTGACTTCCTTTTCTTCTTCAGGTAATGCAAAAATTTCGTCAGGTAAACCAAAAGTCAGTTCCATTTGGTTTGCTAGCAGCATCTTGTCGCAACAGGAGCATTTAATTAATTCATTCATGTTTTTCTTTTAATTTTGTTTCGACGTTTTCGGCAATACACCGCTCTAGTAGCAGTTTTTTAGCGAGAGGGGGCAGGTTTTCTGCTTCAATTTCTTTAAGCCTTCTCTTATCAATAACTGCTAATGTTTGAATTAGAGAGTCTTCTGAGTTTAAGGCCTGTTCACTCCTTAAGTCATGAACAAACTCCCAACATGCTTCATATGCATCTTGACGACTAAGCTCTCCGTAATTACTTAGTTCGTCACTATTCGCAGAAGCTATTCTATTGATTAGTTCAGGATCTTTGGAAACCCACTTTTTGTTGGACTCATCAAACATTCTAGGAATGTTCCAAAATACTCGGGTGCAAAAATTGGCAACAACTTTTTTATCAAGAGTGATCCAAGCATGCCCGCATAAACAGGCACCATATGCCGCACAGTTAATAGAAAACCTAGGGCGGATAGATGAAGCAATCCTTTGTTCTGAAAGATGTTTTAATTTAGTCCATTTCATAGTGGTTATTAACGCAGAAGTATAAATATTTATCAATTATTTATTGCTTTGTGATTATTGTTTGATAATTATGCGGCCGCTTAATTAATCATCAACTAACAGTAAAGAAGTAAAAATCATGACAAGTACATCATTATCCTTTGCAGGTCTTGTCCATCCAATAATTCTTTAGCTTTCTGATAAAGCTACGCCCCAGTCACTTGACTTGCCGATACGTTTTTCGTTTTAAATCCTATTTGAAGGAGTTGGTATTATGGGCAAATTCATCCAAAAATTACTGAAAACGTTAGCCTTATTGCGTCTACTGATACGTGGGTTGAAGGGCTAGCAGTACAACAACTGATTAAAACATCAGAATTAACAGGTATACAGCGAGTAAATCGATGGGGTCATAGTCGTTGATTTTCGGTTTAGATTCAGTTTATTTCGTTGCGTAAAGCGCTTTTTTAAAAGCTAGATAACACTATCTAGCTTTTATATTGACAGTTTATAACCTACCGTTTTCCGGATTCATCACTCGTTGCGCTAGTTCTTTTGAATTCGCAGCTTTGAATTTTGGTGCTAAGTAGGTTTTTGCCATTTCAACACGGGTTTTAAATTCATTACTGTTTAAAACGTCTTGATTAACCACTTTTAATCTTGCTTTATTTTGCCATTTAGAGATGGTTTTTTTGTCTTCTTCAGCATCTAAAGGTAAAATTTGTACATGTGCTTGGTTCCAGCCCATATCAACATCAAACTCTACAAAATACTCTTTGCCAGCTTCTACATTTGCTTCAAGTACTGAATAACGTTCTGAAAGGGCAATATATTTATGCTTACCCGGTTTGACTTTAACTTGAAAATATTGTCCCACTCGCGTACTTGCAACAAAACCATCTTCATCCCATATATCAAATGGAACACTGCCTATCAGTTTTTCCATGCGGAAAAAATTAATTACAGCATGTTCGTCGTCTGGCTTCATAGGGTTTTTGCCATCTTGCATGATATCAAAACCAAGTAGTGAAGGGTTTGCGAGCAAATTGTCATATGCATCATTTTTTCTTGGACTTTCAAGTTCGGCTTTATACTTAGTGCGCATTACCATTGATGCACCTAAATCGTAGTCAATCTCAGTTGTTTTTCCTGTCGAGTAGTCAATTGACATGAATACGGTTTCACCGGGTCGGTTATCAATCTTCGCATAACCAAATCCGGCTAGTCCTTGTACTAGGTGAAGTGAATTGATTCCCGAATCCAACTTCAAGAGTGTATGCGAGCCATTTGAAAGATCAGCCACAACTTTATCATTTACTGCAATCCATGCGCCACGAGCGCCTCCTTGAAAATTGCTCCCTCTAATCATGTAAACGTAAGTTTGATCTTCTTTTGGTTGTTCAGTTTTAAATTGCTGAACTAAATTTTGATCTACCTTGTAAGTTGTTTTACATCCGGTAAGCGTAAGCATTAAACCTAAAGCCACGGCCGAAGCGGGAATTTTAAAAGATTTCACTAATCTCTCCATATCGTTTGTTTTTATATCCAATTAATTTGCTTAATAGCGCGCAAATTATCTAATAAAAACAAACTACTTGGAGCTATTTTTATTACTTTATTGTAAATGAACGAAAATCAATGGGGTCAAATGAGGGGGCAAGTTAAAAACACGGAGTCCGGTCTAGAATTGTGCATTGAAGAAAAAGTCACCTAATTTTACTAACCTTTCAGGCATACTAATGGGCGATCCGTTCGCCCCATCTTATTTTATTTTGTAAGCAAAAAATCACTTTGGATTTGAGTGAAGAACGCTTTATTAAATGCAGGTTTGATGCGCGTTGATTTTGCATTAGTTACGTGGCTGTTGTAGTTTGTTGCTTTTGACGTGATATGTGATCTGCATAAGGAATGCAATGAGTAGTACCATTAATATTTTATACGTTGAAGATGATGTCGCCAGTGCACAAATTTTAACCCTTTATCTTGAAAAGCAAGGTTACCGAGTTAGTCACTTTGATAATGCAGTCGATGCTCAGCGGGCGCTCGATAATTTGGCGTTTCAGTTAGCTATTTTCGACGTTATGATGCCAGGAGGAGATGGCTTCTCTTTATTAAAAAATGCGACCAAAAAAGACATTCCCAGCATTATGGTGACGGCAAAGGTAACTGAAAGCGACCGCATTCATGGCTTTGACTTAGGCGCTGATGATTATGTATGTAAACCCTACAGCCCAAGAGAAGTGGTATCGCGTGTTCAAGCGTTACTTAAACGTAGTTACAAGCATACAGGAGCGCACCAAGTATGGTTGTTCGGCCAGTTAGAAATTGATGTCGATGCCAAATTGGTAAAACTGGCTGGCGATCATTTAAAACTTACCGCTGTTGAGTTTGCCATTTTGGTTAGTTTAGTCACTCATGCAAAGCGTATTATCTCGCGCGAACAACTGATTGATCTCGTGTGGCAAGGGCGTAGCGATATCACCGATAGAGCAGTCGATACCCATTTAGCCAACTTACGTAAAAAGTTGGGTGATAGTAAAAAAGATCCAACCTATATTGCCACACACTATGGTCAAGGTTATCAGTTTGTCGCGGCTAAAACACAATGAAATTACGTACCAAATTTACGCTCTTAGTTGCTAGTTGCACTTTTGTATTATTGGGAATTTATTACTTGTTAAGTGTATACACAGCAAGTAATGCATTTGTCGAGTTTAACCAAAAAAGTGTTGTGCAAATGACCACTGAGTTACTGGATGATGATAACGTGGAAGCGCAGATTACTTCGTTACCACGCAACTTTTCTGTTCAGCAACAATATACAGCACTATCTCATGTCTTTACTGAGCAGTTATTTATTTTGGTGCAAAATGAGCGCGTTATTTTGCCATCAGTAAGTGCGACCGATTTGCGGATTACCTATATTGCTGTGGAGCACGGCCATCAGTTTAAAATAGCGCCGCTCAATCAGTCTCCATTATTAATTCAATTCAGCCAAGAACAGTTGCTACTGAATGACCAAACGGGTGAATATGCATTATTTTGGTTACCCAAAAATACGCTGGAGCGAAAGCATCAAGAGTCTTTGTTGATGTCGCGCTTGGCCGATGAATTTATGCTGAGTTTGCTAGGCTTATCTCTGCTTGCTGCACTTTTGTCTTGGTTGGGCGCCTGGTACTTTTTAAAGCCGCTAAAACACCTTAAACACAGTTTTAAAGATATTGAAAATGGCAATTTAGACACCCGTATTGAAGTAACTAAGCACGATGAGGTGGGGGAGATTCTAGCCAGTTTCAACCGCCTTGCAGCGTGGTTGCAAGGGTTGCATCAGCAATATCGACAGATGAATTCAGATCTTTCTCATGAACTACGTACACCGCTCAACGCCATTCGTTCACGGGTTGAAGCAATGGAAGACGGAATATTACCGATGGAGCCTGAGCAGCTAAGCGTACTTGGTAAAGAGGTTGAATCACTGAGTCAGTTAATTGATGACTTAAGCCTGTTATCGCTGACCGAATCAAATCAGCTAACCTTACAATTTGAAGAAGTTGATATTACACAGCTTATTACTGATTTAATGGCTAAGTATCAGCATCAGGCAAGTTCGCTTGGCATTGTGTTTACATCGGATTTAGCACCAAACACTAGGTTAGTCACCGATGCTAAAAGACTTAGGCAAATATTGGTGAACTTACTTGATAATGCGTTTAAATACGGCTCAGCTGGACAGTTTATTGCAGTAAGTCTAAACGCTTGTGACACGTATGTTGATATTGCCGTAGAAGACCATGGTGAGGGGATGTCGCAAACTCAATTAGACAATATCTTTGAGCGCTTTTACCGAGTACAAACGTCGCGTAACGATACCAATAGCTTAGGCCTCGGGTTGCCTATTTGTAAGCAACTTGCGGAGCTCTTAAGTGCAACATTGACGGTAGTAAGTGAACCAAATAAAGGCGCAAAGTTTTCATTAAGGCTTTTTAAAAAATCTTGATAATTGCTTAACAATTGCTTTTTAAAGTACACCTAACAAAACAAAAAACAACAAAGCAGGTGATTTATGAAAGCAATTTTAAGTACAGTAGTTGTGGGTATTATGAGTTTCTCAACTAATGCAAATCAAGAGAACACGAAACCAGTTACAATGCCAATGCAGTTCACACAATATGGCCATGTTATGGTGGATGTTCAGTTAAATAACGCCGACACAGTACCTATGGTTTTAGATACCGCAGCTACTTCAGGAGTTATTTCAAATAGTTTATTAAATGAGTTGGCATTGCCAGAAAGCGCACTCGAAAAAGAAGAAGTGACCAGTGCAACAAGTAAAATGATACTCACGCAAGCAAACGTCAATACAACCCGTGTTGGTCATACTTCGGTGATGGATTTACCTTACATAACACAAGATTTAACCGTGCTTAAAACCGCACAAGGTAAAGTGCCGGGTATTTTAGGGTATGGATTTTTAGAAAAACACTGCACCGTTTTAGATTTTGTTAAAAGTGAAGTGACTTTTCATGCACAAACCTGTTCAGAGCAAGTTACGCATGATTTAAAATCGCAAGCGTTTTGGCTTGATGAAGAATTTATTAAGTTTAATGTTGAGTTTAATGGCCACAATGTTGATGCGGTGTTAGATACAGGCGCACCTATAAATATCATTAACTCTCTCTTATTGGCAAAGCTTGACGTTGAGAAAAAAGACAAAGAAGACCTCAAGGGCCTTCATGGCAAAGCAATACAAAAACAAAAGTTAGGTGAGGTAAGTTTTAATATTGGCGAACATACCGTAACTAGCGCTAATACAACGGTCTCTGATATGCCAGTATTTAAAAAACTCGGCTATGAAAATAAGCCAGTAATACTAATGGGCCTTGCAGATTTCAAAGGCGGAAAATTGGTTATCGACTATCAAGCCAAGCATATTTATTTTTAAATCAATACACTAAAAAATCACCAACGATTTACCCATCAGGAATTACAAAAACACCCATTCTAATTTGGTTTAGTTTGGGTGTTTTTCTATGTTTAGGATTTTACGTCGGCTAATTAATGGGTGACTCTTTTTCTTTTACAAGAGCAGAACCCCTTTCACCTATTTTTTGGGCTCTACGGCGGCGACAGCCACCGCTGGCTCGTTACCATTATTTGCTGCTACAGCAACTTCATCAATAATTGGTGCTGCAGCGTCATCAGCTATGTCGCCCAAAGGCGCAGCTTGTTCTGCGGCAACCATTGCTACTTCAGGGGCTGCCTCAGGTTTATCTTTTAAAGCGTCATTCATAAATTGTTCAAATTGAGAGACAGCTTTTGGATAATCTTTCAGCGGGCTTTCGATGTGTTGGAAATAGCCAAGTGTTTGTGCTGCAATTAAACACTCAGACAAGCTATGATGGCCCAAAGCAATAAGCTCCATGCTTTTAACGCCGAGCAATAGCTCACGTTTGGCTAGCTCATCGTCACTAATGCCGTCACTATCTGCAACTTTGGGTTCTTTACCATCAGCTGCAAATTCTATGTCTAATATTTCTGACAGAAGCGAACCTGAGACACCACCAATAAATGGCGCACCGTTTTCTCGAAAAGCTTTTACTGTATTGCTCGCATCGACATCTTGGGCTGTCAGTTTGCCTTTGGCATGAAAAGTTGACTTCGCAAACACGTTTTCTTGTGACTCACGGCGATGCTCTTGGGCAGAAATTCCTGAGTTTTTGTCTTTTGCACTTGGGGCGCGATCACGCCTTGCTATGTTGTCTCCTCTTCCTCTATCTGTGAAGACATCATTTTCACGGGCTGAATCATAGCGTTCCTTACTATGCGCATCGGTTGAAATCAGGTAAAAATTGGTAAAAGCGTCAAGGCGGGTTTTCATGTCGTCATATGAATCACCAAATATCCCTGCAATATTTATCTTGTTAGTGTCAATTTTATCGAGAAGTCTTGCCTTTCTGTGCGCTAATGCTTTTTCGATAGGTGTTTCGGTGTATAGCTCATCTATTGCTTCCAATACTTCTTGTTGTTCAGGTGTTAACTCTGAGGTACTTAAGGTCCCTGCTGCCTTATGCTCTCTGTAACTATTAAGTTTGTTTTCCATATCGATAATACGGTCTAACTGGCCGCTTATGTGTTCTTTGACGGCTTCAAAGGCTGTACTTCCCATACCTACCAATCCTTGGCGAGCAATAGTACTTTCTTTTGCTGCAGCGACTTTGTCGTTACCTCGAATATCAATAGAAGATGACTCAAAGACTGCTCTTACTTCACCTACGGTGAGAGGGGATGCGCTATTTTTTAAGGTTGTTTGCTGTTCTTGGCTCAAACCTTTCATCATGCCTGATTGATCTAATGATTTTACAAACTCGGCACGTAACGGCGTTGTTCCCGACCCTAATGCTGAAATATCTCCGAACTTCCCGCCATGATTGTCTATCAGGTTAGCAGTGTCTTTTAGGCCTTTATTTTGTGCGATATTTCTAAATGCTGTTAGTTCAAACGTCATAGTATCTTCCTTGTGTAGGGCTGTTAGTTATCTCGTTATGTGCTTCACTTAGTTAGCTAATGGCATGCAGTTATAAAAGCGTATAACGTACTTGTTGCGAAACCGATAAATTAAGGTGTGATAAATTGATTCTGTGTATAGGTTTTGCTCAAATCTGTATGATTAGTGTGCGCATTTGACTCGGCTAACTCTTTCAAAAGCTGGCGTGCCTTGTGAGTGTCTAAACATAATTGCTCGACCCACTGTGAAAACACATATTGGTCTGTGTGATGAGCTGCTTTTTTGATTGTGAGTGTGGCTTCGTCAGTGGAATAGAATCCCCAAAAAGCATTACTACCCGAGCGATTTGCATAGTTCTCTAACAGCAGCCTTAAGTAGGTGTCTTCTTTATTACTTGAGTTAATTACACCTACGTAGCTAACGAGAAGAATAGTTTGAGATTGCTCATCAAACCCAATGTTAATTTCAAACTCTTCATTACTGAGAGAGAAGCTGTTTCCAGCCTCCCAATTCAAATGCGCTATGCCTTTAAGTTTCTGGTATTCCTCAATAAGCGCTATAAAATTAAAGCAACTATCCATAATTCCCTCTGCTTGTTTAATAACCATTCACAGCGAAGCTTAGGTTATAGAACACACTAAAAATTTAAAAATTAGCTGAGATTTTTTATAGAGTAGACAATTCAATCAGGACAGTGTCATAAAGTAATGGGTGAGCAATAATGTGTATTGATATTGTGATTGGTATTACTTAATAAGGTGAATCTACAGTTTTAACTACTGGTTTGATAAGGCGATAAAGGAACTTACTTAGACCTAATTGCGTTATGATCAATTTAAATCAATGGGGGATAGTTTAGATCTCTCCCCATTGAGCAGGCCTTGTTTAAGGTGGTGACTAAAGCTTTTGTTTGAAAGCTGAATACTCATTTACGGCTGTGGGTATAGACATGTAGGGGTTGGTACCATGATCAGCACCTTCTGTGAATTGATGGGCCCAAACCAAGTTGTTAGGTGCATTTTCGTCGAGCGCTGCTAACAGTCCTTTAAACGAGCCTGTAATAATAGACGGTTCTTTTGCTCCTAAGCTTAAATAAAAAAACTTAGGAGCACCTTCAAGTTTAACTAGGTTCTTCTTAAATTCTTTTACAACCACTGAGTCGTCGTACCACGCTGCTGGGCTAAACGCAAAATATGCATTAAATAGCGAGGGTTGAGTGATCATGGTGTACAAGACAAAACTGCCACCTGCAGAATAACCGCTGAGTGAACGGTCGTCTGATATTTTGTAACGACTTTCTATGTAGGGCAGCAACTCGGTTTCAATAAAGGCTAAAAACGTATCTGCACGGCCAAACAGCTCTCTTGCCGTTTGATTAGTTGGGCGCGCGTTAATATTGACGTCTTTTCTCGCAAATGGCGGAACCAAGTCGCGATTTCGTGTATCTGTCCAAAATTGATTTGGTATTGCCAGAACGATAGCGTCATCATGCTTGGCAACTGTTTCAGCCCATCTGTCTAAATTAAAATTGCCATCGGTTTTAATAACAAGGGGATAACTTTTTTGCGCATTATATTTATCGGGTAAGCGGATAAAAATTTTTCTACTCTCGCCCAAAACGTGAGAGTTAATCACTACATCTAGATAGGGAGATGTGTAGTGTTCAAGATAACGAATATAAGTATAAATAGATGCCAGACTAGCAATTGCGACAAGGGCGAATGAGATTTTTAAAGACTTCATGTTTTAATACTCCTTTTTTTATCAATAACTGTTTGTGTTTTGATATGCAAGGTGCTGTTATTTATTTGTTACAAAAAGAAAAAATTGAACCATTCTCTGTGCGGCGTTATTAAGTTGCAAAGAACTAAGGTGGTTGCTTTATTGAGATATTTTTTGAACAAAGTTAATTTCAATCTTTATCTATTGATTTTTGAGTGGAATAGAGCTTTTAAGCATTATGTTACATTTATTTCTTATGGTTTATGTCTCATTAAGTTTATCGTATTGATATTTGGTGTAAAAAATTAGTATTAGCTTAAGGATTATTACATGAAACGGATAGCGATTTTAGGAAGTGTACTTTTAACATCGATTGCCTTGTTATCAGGGTGTCAACTAAACACTCCTTCACAAGAACCAACTTATTCCATCGCTTTCTCATACAAAGTCAATGACGAACGTCACATTCATTTTGCCGATGCAGATGGTAACTACGCTAAGCAAGTGACCAATTTTATCAAAGTAGAAGGCTACCCTTCGGTTTCTCCAGATGGAACAAAAATGGCTTTTTATGGCAAATACGATAATAACAAAACTTGGTCTATCCATATCGTTAATCTTGATGGCTCAGACATTCGCCGAATTACAAATACGCCAAGCGTTTGGGATAGCGCTCCATCTTGGTCTGCCGATAGTCAAAATATTACTTTTGCTCGAGAATACAAAAATGAGCAAGGTGAGTGGCAAAATGAAATTTGGATTGCTGCTGCGGATGGTTCGAAAACACAACAATTAAAATCGCTTCGAGGCTTAGGGCCTAAATTAATCTCTAACAATAGAATATTATTTTTCACTCAGGATAAAACTAGCGCTATTTACATCGCCAACGCAGACGGCTCTAACTTGGTCCAGTTAACTAATAATGACGCCGAAAATTGGTATCCAGATCTTTCACCTAATGAACAAAAAATTGTGTTTATGTCTAATAGAGATGGTAATAGAGAAATTTATTCTATGAACATAGATGGCACGAACCAAAAACGACTGACCTATAACAATGTTGACGATTGGAACCCATCTTGGTCTTCAGATGGTAAAGAAATTATATTTACGTCTGAGGTGCCAAATCAATTTTCCGACATATACAAAATGAACCGTGATGGAAGCGAATTACAAAAGCTGATTACCGGCGCTTCACAAGCATCATGGATTAAGGCACCGTAAAATAAATGGTAACGTATCCTTACTAACGGGGAATAACGAAGACACTCTCTCAATCAGTAGCAATCAGAGTCGTTATTTTTTAAACTTCTCTCACTAAAAGCTAGTCGTTGGGCTAGCTTTTTGTTTTTGCCTTATTTTTTCTATTTGAACAGGCGTTTTAAATTAGGTAGTCTGCCTACTCAATGGACTGTCAAAGTCACAAAAATTATAATAATAAGGACTTGAATATTAATGAAAAAAATTGCGTTTTTTACACTTCTTTTGCCATTTACCGCGACTGCAAACCCGTTTGACTGTAAAACCGAGTTTGAGTGGCTCAAAACCACGTTTGAAAATAATGATGCTGGATTTGAATATGCTGTTTCTACAAAAGGTGAAAGCAGCTATAAAAGCCACAATGCTGCATACCTT
Source organism: Pseudoalteromonas spongiae UST010723-006 (assembly GCF_000238255.3). NCBI lineage: Bacteria > Pseudomonadati > Pseudomonadota > Gammaproteobacteria > Alteromonadales > Pseudoalteromonadaceae > Pseudoalteromonas > Pseudoalteromonas spongiae. The sequence continues at coordinate 1,343,756 of NZ_CP011040.1, read as the reverse complement.
AGCGCCGTTAAAAACAGTGGTTCAGCAACTGAATGTCATCAATATCTAAAGGGCTGGTTGTCATTTTTTCGAGATGGCCATATTCACATTGGGATTAATACCGATGGTGAAGAAGTACAAAACAAAACGTCTAAAATTCATGAGTTTAATGAATTAGCTTTTAGCCAGTATCTTGATACCAAACAAACAGAAGACTGGGAGGGGATTTGGGCATTTTCAGGCTATAAACTAGCGTTGAAAAAAGAAGGTTCGGACTATAACGCTTACGTTATTGAGTCGAGCAATGAAAGCTGGAAAAAGGGGCAAATTAAATTCACAATTCATGATAGCGGCAACGGCACACATACAGTGAGCTACTACATGTCAGATCACTCCTTTCGTTCTATCGATTCGGTAAGTAACCTAGATAAAAACCATTTAGTGATAGGGAAAAATTGGTTAACGTTGTCACGCCAGAATGAAAAAACTGCGAGCGCACCATCAGTTACTCAATATGTGAAGCTTATTGCGGCGCGCAAACCACTATTTGAGGTGTTATCAAATAAAACTGCATTGCTTAGAATTCCGTCATTTGATCATAGTTTTAAAAAAGAGATTGATAAGGTTATCAAAGATAACTTAGATACCATTTTGCAGACAGAAAATTTGATTATCGATATACGTGGTAACGGCGGTGGTAGTGATGTTAGCTATGAAGAGATATTGCCAATTATTTATACCAACCCTATCCGCACTATCGGCCTAGAGTTTTTGTCTACAACACTTAATAACTCGCGAATGCTGCAGTTTATGCAAGATGATAACTTTAGCGACGAAGACAAAGAATGGGCAAAGGAGAGTTATAACAAGTTAGAAAACCGGTTAGGTGAATTTGTTAATTTGGAAGACGATACGATCACTGTTGAAACATTCGATCGTGTGCATCCACTGCCTAATAATGTTGGTGTATTAATTGATAATCGCAATGGAAGCACGGCAGAGCAATTTTTATTGGCAGCTAAGCAAAGCAAGAAAGTGAAATTGTTTGGTGTAACAACCCGTGGCGTTTTAGATATTTCCAATATGTACCAAGTTCAGTCGCCCAGTAAACACTTTACACTCTATTACAGCCTATCAAAGAGTTTTAGAATTCCAGAGATGGCGATAGACAGTAAAGGCATTCAACCCGACTTTTACATTGATGCGAGCGTGCCAGCTTTCCAATGGATTGATCATACACAGAAAATTTTAGAAGCGCGTTAATTCTTTTATGCTAAATTGAATTAGTTCAGACGAGATCTGATACTGTGGTTTGTAACGCCAGCCATTTTGAAAAAGGTTATCGCTTTACGCGTTAACCTTTTTCCTAAATGTTAATAACTTAGCGTTTTGAATTGTGCTTAATCTAAAACACAACATGTTTTGTAATTAACGTTCACCTTGCACTTCAAATTCGTCGTCAATTAAGCGCGCTTTGCCGTCTTCTTCAACGCGCCATAATTCGCGATGTACAACACCATACGCTTTATTCATTGTCCATTTTGAGCTGAGAATAAAACTCTTATCATCGAACTTTGACCATGCAACATCTGTGTATTCAACGTCTTTAAATCCTTGTTCAATGATCCCTTGCCAGAAAGATTCAATTTCTGTAGAGCCTTTAAACGTACCGAAAGGGCGAGCATGCATAATGGCATGTTTACTGTATTGTGCAGCACAGCCAGCTGCGTCTTGGTTGTTAAATGCGTTTTGCCATGCCGTAATACCATCTTTACAGGCGTTTAAAATCTGTTGTTCAGTCATCTTGTTGTCTCTTAGTTAGTAATGAGTAGCTAGATTAACGAGCTACTAAGCGCTAAAAAACAGATATAATAGAAATAACTGTTTTTCTATACAGAACAATAAATATGAATCGACTTAAGCAAATGATGATTTTTGCCCATATTGTTGAGGCAGGATCGATATCGGCAGCTGGTGAACAACTCAACTTATCGAAATCAGTGATAAGCCAAAACTTGAAACAACTGGAACAATCGCTGGGAGTTGTTTTACTCAAGCGCACAACACGTAGGTTGTCACTGACAGATGCGGGGGAGCGTTTTTACACCAAGTGTAAAACAATTAACTCGATTGCGGATAATGCATGGGAGCAAGCGCAAGCTTATTTAGCTCAGCCAAAAGGGCGTATTCGCATTACTGCGCCAAATGCCTTAATGGAAACGTTAGTAACGCCAGTGATTGCAAAGCTAATGAAAGACTATCCAGGGTTAAAACCAGAACTGATAAGCGCGGATGAACAGCTTGATTTTATGGCAAACGATATTGATTTGGCGATTAGAGTTGGCAGATCTGCAGACAGTAACTTGACGCAAAAACGCATTGGGTCGTTTAATGATGTATTGTGTGGTGCAGCGGGGGTTGCGCAGAAAAACATCGATACATTGCCCTACATTGCAAATGTTTGGCAGGGGAACAGCATAAAACACACGTTTACGAGGCCAGATGGCTCTGAACAACTTTTCTCTACTGAGGCGCAATGCACCACGAACTCATTTTACGCGTGTGTGGCATTAATTAAAGCCGGTGCGGGTATTGGGATTGTTCCAGATTTTTATTTGTCGCGATTTGAAAGTGAATTAGTACCGGTAGACTCAAACCTTAAATTGCCTAGCAACCCGGTTTTTGCAATTCATCCTTTTGGTAAAAACCAACCGCTTAACGTTGCAGTGTGTGTAGAAGGTATCCAGAAACACTTACAAAACTTAGTGGGCGATAGCTAATTTTTGTGGCAATTTTAGGATGCACAATCATGAGGTTTTTTACACTTTGAAAAAAGCATTAACTCACCTTTAAATTAAACAGAATTACCCCCTTTAATTTCATGATTGTAATGATAAAAGTGACTAGTTGTATTTCTCGAACTAGTCACTGCTTTTAAGTAATCACCGGTAATTTATCTATGTATTTGATTAAACTTAACGCCAATTTAACTACTGAGGTTGATAAAGCGGTTGGCTCAAACTCCTTGCTTACAATTTTGCTTTTACGTCTCTAACTAAGGTATTTATAGCAATTGAATGGCTTTCAAATATATTGTCGTTTGAAAAAATGGGGTATGACTGCGCTGGTTTAAGTCCAATACCTTCAGATATTTTTCCGTCACTTTCTTGATATGTTTCATTAGATAGGCCTAAATGCCAGCCATTTAGCAGTGTTTTATCTAATACATCGGAGTGATTTCCTCGTGTTGTATCACCAACATGAATCACGTTAGGAATTGCTCTCATCGCCATGGTAAAGGTTTCAGCCGCACTAACGGTATGGTCGCTTGTTACTAAATAGACAGGCTTAATATATGGTGGCTCATTTGCTTTGTTTACATAGAACTTTTGAGGTACGGTAGGGCCTCCAAACGCGGTTTTCGAATATGCCAATCGTTGCTTCGCATTGAAGTATTGCGCAATGGCTAAGCCAACTTCATCATGTCCACCACCATTGGCTGTAATATCAAAAATAATCGCGTCGCTGGTAGCGAGTGTTGCCATAATGGTATCCATAGCTTGCTGGATTGCTAACACATCATCTTGAATAGAGCCACTTTGTGAGAAGTTCTGCATGCGTTGAAGATTGATGTAGCCAATATTGTCAGCCATACCCCAAATAATGAATTTACCTATATCGTTGGCACTTTCGTTTAAGATAGCGGTGCGCACTTGGTGTTTGTAATACTCATACCAATTTAAACGGAAGGTGCGTTCGTCCTTAATTTCATTTTGTTCTTTGAACGCGCGCGATAATGCTGGGCGCAGAATACGGGATTCATTCGGCTGAAATCGCTTTGACGTATCGTTTATACGTGCCGATAAAAACACATGAGCATCGTCTAATTTCTTTATCATATTTGAAAAGAGATTAAACAGTTCAGTTTGTGACATATCGTCGTTCACTTTCGACTCGTACTGTTCGACAATTTTTGGCCAGTCCTGCTGGTATGTCTCAAAAAAGGCATAGTGTTCTGACATGGTTTGAGTAAAGTAAATAAAATTGTCAGTAGGGTTGTGATTCGGTGACGTTAAACACTTATCGATGACGCTTTTCGCATCCTTATTGGGTAACCGATTAAAATAATAGCGCGTCGAATTAGGAGTTTCACTCACCCAAATATGTTCATCTGTTATCGTATGGAATACGGCCATATGAGATGCGATATCGGCACTGCTCATCGCTTTTTGCACGCAACCTACTCGTGTTGTATCAAAGAGTTGCATTCCGTTTGCATCAATTTTCATTAGATAGCCATATCCTTGCGACTGCCACACCCCCGAATGTTCTTCAATATTAAAGGTTGATGATGTTGGAAAATTAGGGCGATTATCGCATCCTGCCAATGCGAGTACGCCACTTAGGATTAATGTTTTTAAAATTTGCATAGTCACGCTCATTTATTGTCCATAAGAACCTTGATACTATGATTTTGTTTGTTTTTTTCGTCCGTCTAAGCTGATTAGTACACATTAAATAAACTTACTTATTGCGATTTTGTGTGTGCCCAAGGAAATTTACGTGGAATTAAAACTAGAAAGTGCTATTCAAATTTTGCTTGTAGGTGCATCTTTTGGCGTATGTCTATTCATTCTTGCGCATTTGTGGCTCAAAGAACGGGTGACATCAGTCCGTTATTTGGGACTATTTTATGGTGCGAACATCGCAAATATTCTTGATGAATGGTTTTGGCATTTTGGTGTATGGCAAGTAGCACCCATATTAACCAACGCATATCTGCCTATTTTATATTTAATCGCTCCTAGTTTTTATCTGTATGTAAAAGGGTTAACAGATCCTAGTTATAACAACCGTTTATTGGCAAATGTAAAGCATGGTATTGGGTTTATCGTAAGTTTCTTGGTGTGTGTACCTTATTTTGTGCTCGATAGCGATATTAAACTCGCCCGCTTATCTGCTCCATCAGGTACGTTAGAGCATTTAGGTTTAACAACTTTAGGGCCAACCATTGTTTTATTGTTGTTATTGCCGTTTTCGCTTTGCTACGTTATCGCCATCGTTAAGTTGTTAGCTCAACATCTCAATACTATAAAAAGTTATTTTTCTAATATCGATAATCGCGATTTATCATGGATCCGCTGGTCAATTATCGCCTTGTGTATTGCGTTCGCTGTATCAACGATCCGCATATTTTTACCCGAGCGGCTCTCAGAAGAAGGATGGCATAATATCTTATTCTTAACTTTTGAGCTGTTTTGGCTTGTGATCGTTGGCGTACTATCAATCACTCAAGGCCCTATCTACAAAAGTGAAGTTGAGTCAGAGCGAGCGCTACTTTGTGCTGATAAACAGCAAGGGAAATATCAAAACTCGCCAATGCAAGAAAGCGATATTGAACGAATCAAAAACAAACTGAACGCAGCCATGGCTGATGGCTTTTACAAGGATCCTAACCTTACCTTAAGGAAACTGTCTGATTTAACTGGAATAGCTGAAATTAGGATTTCTCAAGTGCTAAACACAGCCATGAATATCGGCTTTTATGATTTTATTAACAGTTGGCGAATTAAAGCGGCATGCAAATCTATTGAGCGATCTGAACACACTATTTTAGAGGTTGCATTTGAAGTAGGGTTTAATTCTCGCTCCACGTTTAATCAAGCATTTAAAAAGCACGTTGGGAATACACCAAGTGCATACAGAAAACAGCTTATTACTGAACCTAACGCATCTGAAATTTGATGAAGATTGCAATCAATAGAACCCAATCTTTAACTGTACAAGACGAAAAGCCCATTTTGTTTTATGTTTAGAGGCTAAAACAATGGGCTGTAGTCTTATCGAGTGAATCTTAAAGTTCGCAAACATTATCAATTTAACATCAAGTACTCTTTGTTTGTCGCGGTCAGTTAACTGAATCAACGCACTTAAAGTGAAAATAATGAAGCATAAACACGTAACTAAAAATCAGTATGAGCATCGGTTGCTTAATGTCATTGACTATATCTATGAACATGTCGATGGAGAATTGGACGTCAATGCCCTAGCGGATGTTGCCTGTATGTCGAATTATCACTTTCATCGTATTTACCGTGAATTTGCAGGTGAAACGATCAATGTAACAGTGCGGAGAATGAGGTTATTGAAGGCTGCGGCGCTTTTATTGCGGAGCAACTTAACCCAGCAACAAATTGCGAAACAGGTTGGTTATGGCAGTGTTGAAGCATTTAACCGTGCGTTTAGTAAACACTATGGTGAAACACCCCATCAATACCGAATAACGCGCGTTGAAGAAAGGGTAACCCTGCTCTATCCCAAGTCTAACAAGGAGTACACCATTATGTATCAAGTTGAACAACACACTGTGCCTGCCATGAGCTTAATTGGCGTTGAGCACAAAGGTGACTACATGAAAATAGGCCAAGCGTTTGAAAAGCTGTCTGTGATGGCGAGTAAGCTCGGTCTTATTAATGAAAATACACGCTTTTTTGGCATTTATTATGATGATCCAAAAACGGTTGAACAAGATAAACTCAGCGCGAAGGCATGTATCTCAGTTGATGTAACTCAACTACCTGAAGAGCATCAGTTTGAACTGTTAAATATACCCTCATCCAAAGCTGTTTCACTATTATTTGAAGGCGACTACCCTGAACTAGAAAAGCCTTATGATTGGCTGTTTGGTGAATATTTGCCTCAGAGCAATTACCAGCTTAAGGACTTTCCACCGTTTGAAGAATATTTAAATGATGCGAAGAACACACCGCCACAGCAGCTATTAACCCGTATATACTGTTTAACGGCTTAACACTAAGAACCTAGCGATTGCTAGGTTCTTATTTTTACTATTTTTTAATTACTTCTAACACACCGTGATGATCTAGAAAGCTCGTTTTGGTATCCAGATAAATGAGTAATATATGGCTATCCGTTACTTAAAATAAACTAATTAGACAATAAATTAGATGTTTTAAACGAAACGATTATATGTCTATGAGCGTCACTCGCTTACCGTTTTTGTCTATTACAAGTTCACCATCTTCTTTGGTTAACGGCCCTTTAGGTAGCCGATCAAGTAAATCAAACACAGTTTCACTAGGGCGACAGAGCTTCACGCCATTTTTTGTCGCAACAATTGGCCTGTTAACTAAAATGGGGTGCTTTAGCATATGTTCTAGAATGTGTTGATCAGATACACCATTCTCTAGCAGTCCTAGCGCCTTGGCTGGCGACTTGGTTTCACGTAGTAATTGGCGAGGGGTTAACCCTGTTGCCGCTAATAGTGCTAAAAGCTGTGGCCGTGTCCAGCCTTCTTTTAAATATTCAATCACCACAGGGGTATAGCCAGACTCTCGAATAAAACGCAGCACATTTCGCGATGTACCACACTCGGGGTTGTGATGAATAACAATCATAGTTACTCCTTAAACCAATACCGGGTTTTATTGGCAAATGCAACCAAAGACAGCATTACAGGCACTTCTACCAATACGCCAACGACAGTTGCTAATGCTGCACCTGAATGCAGGCCAAATAAGGAAATAGCCACAGCCACGGCAAGTTCGAAAAAGTTTGAGGTGCCAATCATGCAAGCAGGAGCTGCTACGTTGTGGGGTAATTTCATTTTTTTCGCGAGTAAATAGGCAAATGCAAAGATCCCATACGTTTGGAGCAATAAGGGAATTGCAATTAATACAATTGCCACTGGGTTGCCTAAAATGGTTTGCGATTGAAAACCAAACAGCAATACCACGGTGGAAAGTAGCCCCATAATTGACCAAGGCTTTAGCTTACTAATATAGTGGTTGAGCTGAGTGTGGTTGTCTTTTTTGTCTAGTAATTTACGGGTAAAAACGCCCGCGAGTAAGGGAATAACAACATACAGCAATACTGATAAAACAAGCGTATCCCAAGGGACGGTAACATCCGTCACGCCGAGTAAAAATCCAGCGAGTGGGGCAAAAGCAAATATCATAATCAAATCATTTACTGATACTTGTACCAAAGTGTAATTGGCATCGCCTTTAGTTAGTTGGCTCCAAACAAATACCATTGCTGTGCACGGTGCAACACCGAGCAAAATCATACCGGCGATATATTCATTAGCGGTTTGTGGGTCTACCCAACTGACAAAAAATATTTTAAAAAATAACCAACCAAGAAACGCCATGCTAAACGGTTTAATAAGCCAGTTTACGATTAATGTTAACACTAGGCCTTTTGGCTTTTTGCCGACGTCTTTAATCGCTGAAAAATCGACTTGCACCATCATAGGGTAAATCATTAACCAAATGAGTACCGCAATCACAATGTTCACATGTGCAAACTCTAAACCAGCTATCACAGTAAATAGATCAGGTAGAAAGCTACCTGCAGCAATTCCGATGACAATTGCCAGTGCTACCCAAACCGATAAGTAGCGTTCAAATAATCCCATAATATGCTCCTGACTACTTGCAAGTGTTCGCGTCCGTTTGAGCGGACTTAAGGCGAGTTAATGTATTTTGAAAATAGGGTTTATTATTGGCTGCACTGAGAGTAAGTACCTGCTTTGCCCAATTAGGCAGTTCATTGTGTATTTGGTAGTAAACCCATTTTCCCCGTCGTTCATCCCGTAACAAACCGCATTTTCTTAGAGATGCTAGATGACGTGATATTTTTGGCTGATCTAACTCAAGTGCGCTTATAAAGTCGCAAACACACGCTTTTTCAACCTGCGTTAATAACAATAAGATATGCAAACGGGTATCGTCTGCTAGGCATTTGTAAAATTGAAGTGGATCCATAGTATTTATATATATGAAAAAACATATATGTAAATATTCGCATATGTTTATTTGTTATGCAACTTTGGGTTTGATTGATATGTAATTTTTGATAGTAAGAAAAAGGTGGGTTCTAATTATTTAGCTTAATCTGTGATTTATTCTTCACTGGCTCGAATTGTTATAAATCGACTAGCAAGCTAGTTAAGTTACCCTGCTATTCGATTGAAAACCTATAAGTTTAAGGAAGCACTGAGGACTATGAACTGTGAAAAAAGGGGCTGGCATCTTTGGTTTTTAATGCTAATACAAAGAAAATGGCATTCTGCCAACCTACGCTAAGTGCGCTTACACTTCGTCTTCTATTTCTTTTGCCATGGTAAGAATTTCAGACAAAATGTCGCCTTTTACATTTAATACTTCAAGAATGATAAGAAATAGGCTCGTTGGCATTAGTCTGTTAGACACTTTGTTGCGCAGGTTGCCGGGGGTTAGAACAATACCTTTTTGTTCAAGCAGTTCTGCTAGCTGTGGATACGTAACCTTTTTTTGTTTTAGCTTCATGCTTAAAAAGCGTGAAAACGCCTCCCCGTAAGGGGCAAGGGCTAGATTATTTTGAATACTCGTTTGTTGATCCATAAAAAATACCTAAGTAGTTTACATTCACGCCAATGTATTAGATAAATAGCCTATATTGCGAACCGGTATTGCTACAGCGTAATACTGAATGCAAACAGGGCTAGGCATATTAAATGCTAAAAGTTACCTGTATTGATATAACACAAATACATTTTAAGTGTAACAAAATAATAATTAGTGCAATATAAAACTTGCAAGTGTTAGTTATATGTGACATTAATTTAAATACCAATAGAAATATGGAGATCAAAATGGCTTTTAATACCGAACAACTGAAAACGGTGTTTTCAACACATCCAGATTGGGTTGTTGAACAAGAAGGTGACTGTGTAAGCATTTCAAACGATGAAGGAATTGATGTGTTTGTTTATGCGGGTGAAACACAGGTAGTGGCTGAAAGTGTGTTGTTTCCGGTAAGTAGCGTTACAGATACTTCAGGACTGAATGAACTGATTTTAAAAAGTCATCAGTTGGTTCCACTTTCTACTGTAGGTATTAGTTCGATATCTGGGCAAGAATATTACGTGGCGTTTGGTGCGTTGTCTGTTGACAGTAAAGATTCAGTGCTTGTTGAGGAAATTGAGTCTTTGTTTGCCAATATTCCAGAATTCCTTGAACTGTATGAAGATTATATCAATTAGGAGCAAGTCACATGAGTCTTAAAAAATTATGGACTGCGCTAGTAGGCGCAACAAATGAAGGGCTTGAAGCGGCCGCAGATACGCAAGCCATCCGAATTTTAGAGCAAGAACTTCGCGAAGCGAAAGAAGAGTTAAGACGTTCAGATCAAAGCCTAACTAGCATCATGGCAAAACGTAAATTAACCTCGAACAAGGTTGCTGCATTTCAGGCAGATATCGATAAATACTCAGAGCATGCCGTGTCTGCAAGTGAATCAGGTAATATGGAACTTGCGGTAGAATGTGCAGAACGCGTTGCTGATTTAGAAAGCCAAATGGCAACGGAACAATCGATTCTTGATGGTTTCGAAAAGTCAGAGAAAACCCTGAAGGACAACATTGCTAAAGCGAAAACAAATGTACGACGCATGGAGCAGCAAATCGATCAGGTAAAAGCGACTGAGTCAGTGCAAAAGGCGCAAGCAGCAGCATCTACCCATCATGTTGGTGCTAATAGCAAAGTAAAAACTGCACTAGATAGCCTTGAACGTGTTAAGCAAAAGCAAGCGATGCGAGCAGCTGAATTAGAAGCCGCTGAAGAGCGCGCGGCTGATGAATCTGGCAGCAGTCTTGACGAAAAATTAAAAGCAGCAGGTGTAACGCCGGGTGGTCAAACATCGGGTCAGGATAAACTTGCACAGCTGCTAGCGAAGAAAAACGCAGGTTAGTGAGTAACCAATTTAAAAAGAGATAACTTAGTTATCTCTTTTTTAGTTTTTAAACAGTAAACATCACTGTAGACAACTGGTTAGCCCACATGTAACGTTAGCAACCTATGAAGCAAAGTTAAGGAACATTGATGTTCAATTTCTTCAAAAAAGACAAACCAAAAGCGACCATCTCAACGCCAGAAATAATGGGCTTGCGACTCGGAGCGAGTTTTGAAATAGATAAACTCGCGATTAAGCTGATACTTGATGAGCTCGTAATAGGTGATTTTGCCGCCACCCAGATTATTCAGGCTGTTGGTAAAGTCGATATGGATGGCACCTATCTTTTTCGGTTTTACACAGATGATGAAGCATGGCTTCAAGTAATTTGTGAAGGCCAACCAACAGCCGAGAATGTGGTTGATGTGAAGTTGTTTTACTACTTCGATACCTTGGATATTCAAAACCAAGCACAGTGGGAAAAACTACTTAACCAACAAATTGGCACGCCTACCTATACATTGGATGGGCACGAATACAATCGCGTATGGACCTCAATGGGCGATTATCACAACCCTGTTCATATGGCCGAAAAAACCTTCGATGGTAAATCTCAACCCAGTGAAACAGACCAATTCACCATGCTGTTTGAACGTGAATTAAGCGATGGCACAACCGAGTCGCTATTTCTTTCAGCAGAAGAATCGCTTGAATCGTCAGGCAATCTCTCACGGTGTTTGGTAATTAGCACTGGCATAACGTTAAGCTCTTCTCAAATAACAATACATGGATAAAGGAGTCCAATAATGGAAAACGGTTATGATCTGATCGCCGGTGTCACTAATTTTGCAATGTCGTTTGGCATAAGCTTGATATTACTTTTTGTGTTCAAAATACTGTTTGCTTTTGTAACGCCACACGATGAATGGAAACTCATCAAAGAAGACAAAAACGCAGCGGCTGCCATTGGCTTTGGTGGTGCGGTAGTGGGTTTTGCTTTGGCACTCGCTGGCGCGGTAAGCAACTCTGGTGGCATTTTAGACTTTGCAATTTGGGGCGGTATCGCGTTAATTGCGCAATTGCTCGCGTTTGCAATTGTGCGTTTTGCATTTATGCCAAAAATCGTCAAACGTATTGAAGATAACGAAATCAGTGCTGGTGTTATTCTCGCTTCGACCAATATTGCCGTAGGCTTATTAAACGCTGCAAGCATGACATATTAATAGGGAGGTCATGATGAAAAAGACCAGACATATTGACTTATCATTGCTGCGAAAAAAAGTACGAAAATTCAGCCTTGCACCACTTTCTGTTGGTGTTGCAGCGGCGCTTGCAGGATGCTCAGGTGAACCACAGGAACGTGTTAAAGTAGTGTCATCGGTTGATGATTGTGTTGACCAAACTGAATTGTCGGTTGAACAATGTCAAGCTGCTTACCAAGAAGCCTTGGCAGAAGCTGAACGCACCGGACCACGTTACCAGCACCAATATTTATGTGAAGCTGACTTTGGTCAGTGTCAGCAATCCAGCTCAGGGTTTTTTACGCCGTTTATTACCGGTTACATTGTAGCTGAGATAATTGATGAAGTAGGTGATGCGTTTGAGCATAAACATCGACGCCGTTATAACCCAGTATACACCTATCAAAAAAGTGGCTCTAAACATCGTCAAAAAATAATGACAGCGGATGGCACCATTTTAGGTAGTGCAGGTAAAAGCAGCTATAAAGTGCCTAGCTCTGTAACCAAACCAAAACCGGCGGTAACACGAACGATATCGCGAGGCGGGTTTGGCGCTCAGGCATCTGCTAAGTCTAACTGGGGCGGTGGTAAGTCTTCTTCTCGCGGTTGGGGCGGCTAATATGCTACGACTCCCAATAGCGCAACGACCAAACTGGCAGCGAAAAGCCGAAGAATTTGGCTTTAAATTTCACACCATGTATGGGGAAACCTATTGGGATGAGTCTGCTTATTATCAATTTAATCTTAAGCAAATAGAAAACGACCTGGAAAAGCCGACTGAAGAGATACATCAGATGTGCTTGGAAGTTGTTAGCCAGGTCATTAACGACGAAACGCTACTTAAGCGTTTTTGTATTCCCGAGCAGCACTGGGGTTTTATTCGCCAATCATGGGTCAATGGTGACCCAAGTTTGTATTCCCGATTAGACTTTGCTTATTCAGGCAATGGTTCGGCAAAACTATACGAAAATAATGCAGATACCCCAACGTCAGTCTATGAAACCGCTTTTTGGCAGTGGTTATGGTTGGCTGATAACGTTGATAATGGCGTAATTGTAAAAAAAGCAGACCAATTTAACTCGTTGCAAGAAAAGCTTGTTAATCGTTTTAAAGAGGTTGAATATTTAACGCCCGACAGGACTTTACACTTTGCCTGCTGTAAAGATTCGGAAGAAGATCGCGGCACAGTGCAATACATGGAAGATTGCGCAATCGCCGCCGGATTAAACACCAAATTCGTTTACATCGAAGAAATCGGTGTAGATGCAGATAACCGCTTCACAGATTCAGATGATCAGGTTATCGACTGGATGTTTAAACTGTACCCCTGGGAATTTATGTTTCAAGAAGAGTTTGGCAGCCTGTTAGGCAAACAAAACATGCGCTGGATGGAGCCGCCATGGAAAGCGATTTTATCTAACAAAGCATTGTTGCCAATGTTATGGCGCTTGTTCCCAAATCACCCAAATTTATTACCCGCATTTTTTGATGATGAACTGCACTTAGCGCAAGAATGCGATGTGTTGGTTAAAAAACCAATATTCTCTCGCGAAGGCGCTAATATTTCATTTGTTGATAGTCGAGGTAATCCTATCAGCGGCTCATCAGGTTCAGATGGCCCTTATGGTGAAGAAGGGTTTATCTTTCAAGCCAAGCATGCGCTACCGAAATTCGGCCAAAACCACACACTTATTGGCAGTTGGCTGGTGGATGACCAAGCCGCCGGAATTTCAATTCGAGAAGATGACAGCGCAATTACACAGGATATGAGCCGTTACTTGCCACATGTGATTGTCGACTAATGCCCGTTTATTGCTAATAACACTGTAAACCATATTGTGGATCAATTGCTGAAGCTGTTGATCCTCTCCAACTTCCATTATTCAGCTTTAAAATTTTATTTGTTGTCTCATTTCCTGATAGACACTTTAGTGGTGGTCCAAATCGCGCTAACTCGTCGTCGGCTCCTCGTAAACAAATAACAAAGACACCCGAACTATTTTGATTAAATGGATATGTTTTTATTGTTTCAAAAATATGATCAATCCTTTGAATACTTCCACAAACGATTCAAAAACATAAACTTAACCTATTAAAATTAACATGGTTTACGCTTGAAATATTCAGTTACAATTTGAGGGGTGACAAAAGTTACGTTGTAATTTTAATGGTAATGATAAGTATTTCTATTTCTGTTATGTTGGTTTGTTATTGCATGAGAGCAAATTCAATCACACATTTATTTAAAAGGAATAGAATGAATCCCCTAAAAAGCGTTAAGCTTTCAATCCCAGCATTTAAGTTAACAACACTCGCACTCATAATTTCTCAAAGTATTTCGTTTAACGTTTTGGCTCAACAACACGAAATAGCAGACAGCAGCCAAGAAGACAGTGGCGATAACGCTTCAATCGAACTGGAAAATGAGGCGGATCGCGTACAAGAGCTGGAACGAATTTACGTTTACGGCAACACCACAAACAGTTACTCGGATCCGGCTACAAAATCTGCGACCAAATTTGTATTAAGTTTGCGAGAAACGCCACAATCAGTATCGGTTATTACTAATCAGCAATTACAAGATTGGCAAGCAGTTAACATTACCGACATTTTACAGCATTCAACAGGCTTTCATGCAACAAGTACAGGTAGTTTAGATCGCCCCTCATACAATATTAGAGGCGGCGAAGTAAATCGTATTCAAATTGACGGTGTACAACAGTTTGGTGGTGGACGCCGTCCTGATGTTGATGGCGACTCAGTTGCGTACGAGCGCGTAGAAATATTACGTGGTGCGAATGGCCTTATGACAGGTGAAGGCGAGCCAACGGCGACAGTAAATATTGTACGTAAGCGTGCTACGAGCAAAGAGTTTCAAGGCAGTGTAGCAGCGTCGCTAGGACGTTGGGATCACTATCGCGTTGAAACAGACATTTCAACACCACTTACCAGCGATGGTCGTATTCGAGGTCGTGTCGCCGCTGCCTATAATGATAAAGATTCATACATTGAACGTTATGGCCAAGAGAAAACGTCGCTTTATGTGACTGCCGAGGCAGATTTAACTGACTACACCCTATTACGTATCGGCTATGAATATGCCGATACGTCCCAGCGCGGTGCGATGAACTCGCATAATCAACCTTACTTCTTTAATGATGGTAGTAAAGTAAAAGTAGGCCCAGGTAAAACTGGTATGTCTGCAACTTGGAGTGCTTGGCCTTTAACGGAGCATACTGCGTTTGCAAGTATCGATCATTCCTTTGAAAGCGGCTGGTTACTTAATGCAATGGCCACCTACAATACCATTGATATGGAAGGCGGCCATTTAATGTTTCTTTGGTACGACGATTTCTTGAATCCTGATGGCTCAGGCACATTTGGCGCTAATTGGGTAATGCCAGGTGGTGAAGATGAGCAGGTCACATTTGATTTTACGCTACAAGGCCCTGTTGACTTATTCGGTCGCACTCATGAAGTGATTATTGGTTACAGTATGAACGACCGAGAATCTGTAGGTTTTGGCACAAAAAGCTCGAATGTATCTAGTATCCCAGATAATCCAAATTGGTTTACATGGGATGGAAAACTACCGCGTTATGACTTTAAGCGTTTAGGGCGAAGTTATGTTAACACCACAGATACAAGTGGCTTCTTTGCCGCAACGCGCGTCAATCTGCATGACGACTTTAAACTTATTACAGGCTTAAGAACAACTAATTGGCGTTACACCTCAGATAGCTATGATCCACTTACTAACCAATTCGTAAAGCAACGCGATAATCGTGAAATCGATAATGAAATTACGCCTTACGCTGGTTTAGTTTATGACCTTAATGAAGATTTTAGTATTTACACCAGCTACACTGATGCATTTCGTCCGCAACGTGTTTATGACGCAAATGACAACTTGTTAGATGCAGTTACAGGCCAAAGTTATGAGATTGGCTTAAAAGCTGAATTACTTGAAGGTGCCCTGAACTTTTCAAGTGCACTATTTAGAATCATTGAAAATGGTGTTGCGGAGCGCGATCCACGATTTGATCAAAATTATCAAACAGCGCAGGGTAACACCCCTTACCGAGTTCGTGGTGATGGTGACGAAACCAGTGGTTTTGAAGCGGAAGTTTCAGGTGCCATTAGCGATGGTTGGAATATTTACAGTGGCGTTTCTTATACACAAACAGAAGATAACGACGGCGAGCGTATTAATACTGAAATACCTAAAGTGTTATTTAACGTATATTCCACTTATGATTTTAGCGAGTTAGTGGATGGATTAACAATTGGTTTAGGTATCAATTATAAAAGTAAATACTATGTAGAACATGGCCGTCCAACGGGGCAGTTTGATAGTAATGGTTCTTCAATCACCACTCCGTATCGAATAGAACAGTCTGGTGTAACTCTAGTCAATTTGATGGCACGTTATGATGTAACAGATGATTTAATTGTTAATTTAAATATCGATAACGCGCTTGATAAAGATTACTACGGAGCAATTGCTACATGGAGCCCGACCGTTGTTCGCGGCGAACCATTAAGCTGGAATGTCGGCGTGAGATATAGTTTCTAATCGCAGTTTACGTTCTAAATAGCCTCGTATCTGAGGCTAATTTTTTATGAAATGAAGAGCTGTTACTAAAAAGGGGTGATGGGTAAATCTTCTTGTCGCAGATTTAAAATGTCTTTGTTTTATTCTTGAGTAAGTAATTTCAATTATTAACAAAGAGTTGTAATAATTATGTCATTTTATATTTGCTTTTGGTGACAAAATGAACTTGAGTTAAGGAGTAATAACAACTAATTCAAAAGGAACTTGAAATGGTTAGAATGATACTGTTAGCGTGTCTACTTTTTTGCGCGCACGTTCATCCAACGAACTTATTACGGTTAGCTTCTTATAAGGAAAACATTGATTTAGCTACCATTCAGCCCAAACATAATCCATGGAATGCAAGTTCAGTTTATATTGCAGGTGATGTGGTTTCTCATAACGAAAATCTATTTGTGGCAATGCACTGGGTCAAAGGCATCGAACCAGTTAAAAATAATATTAATTGGGATGGGTGGATCTGGGTGCAAAACTCAGTCATAGAAAAATGGCAACCTGCTAAGGTTTACCAGGGAGGCGATTTAGTTAAATCTGGTACTGACTATTTTCTTGCCCGTTATTGGAATGAAAATCACGAACCTAAAACTAATAATAGTTGGCAGCGCATACGTGATCTTTTTTATGTTGATCCAAAGTTACCACCAGTACATCCTGACGACTATAAAACGTTAGACGGCGTCGATCAAAACTCAAACGGTATTCGAGATGATTATGAGCGAGTTGTTTATGAAAAATTTGACTCACCAGAGCTTATCACCTTTAGTTTAGCAGCCGCACCAACCTTGCAATTAGTGATTGATGTTGAACAAAATAGATTCTCTCATTTAGATGAAGATATAGGCAAAAAAATCATCTTGGATTTTGTAAATATTAGTATGTGTACCAGAGTGTTACAGACTAATTTTCCACACTTTAGAAACCCCAAACTCCTCTATTTCAACACTTTGGAGAGAGCGTTTGCTAATCGAACAGGGCAAAATAAAGTTCATCGTCTTATTCCATGGGATGATGATTTTCATTTAGCTGCGGATAAAGATTGTGTTGCTTTACAAGGAGTAAAGTAATGATACGGTTAATAGTATTTATCCTTTCTCTGAGTTCAAATTGGGTATTTGCAGATATTCAAATATTAGATAGATATTGTACTAAACAAATTGATCAATTAAGGCTTTTTTATGTAAATGGTATGTTTACAACATCAGATGCATTTCGTAAAAATCTATATTGGTTAGATAACTTTCAAGATGTCTATTTGAATAATTTTCAAAAGGGTAGAGTGCCCACTGGCAGTCACAACGAAGATGAGGCATTACATCTTCAAATATTTGAAGTTGCACAGCATAAATATGCAGATTTATCTCCAACATCAGAAAAGTATCGAATTATAACTGCGATAATTGGTGGCACGATAGATGCGCTTTCAGCAGATGAAACTGCATTAGTAGAGTCCGTCATTAGAGATGTATTTAATGATGTAAATTATTCAAGATTAAACGATACGGATTACAGAAATGCATATCAAAAGCTACTATTTCAAATGCATTCTTGTAATCGCATTATCTTAGTAGGTCATTCTCAAGGGAACTTCTATACAAATGCGCTGTTTGATGAGGTTATCTCTAGCTACCAATACTCAGATGGTTACTTTGTATCAGACTACCCACTTGTAAGCTTAGCGTCGATTGCAACACCAACAAGTTCTTTGGGTGGGAGCTTGGGTGATCAATACTCTCAATTAATTTCTCATTTAACATTAGATCAAGATGCAATTATGCGAGCTGTAAGAATTTTGTTTGGAAGCCTGCCATCTAATTTTTCAATGGCATCAGTGTTTGATTCTACAGGACATGGCTTAATCGACTCTTATATTCGCTCATCAAATGTAGCAGCAAAGATTGGTGAAGGAATAAACGGCTCTGTTTTGAATCAAATACCATTCCCACTATTTGAGCAACATCCGGTGAGCTCCAGTGCTTTTTCACATATCGGCTACTCATCAATAAATAAAGTGCTTGATTTGAAATTTGAGTCTGGAGAAGTCTATCGATACTTTGATATACCTATTCTGCTGTGGGACGACTTTTATTATTCAACATCCATGGGAAGGTTTTTCAATGAACATATCAGGGGACGATACTCATTTGAAAAACTAGATATTGAGAGCAATACTTATTTGATAGTTTCAGGAGATGAACCCTTAGCTCTTGTGAAAGAATATTGACGTTAATAAAAAACACCCACCTAATTATTGGTGGGTGTTTTGTGTTTAACGGTTTGAAATCAAAGTGATAGTATTGCCCTTATGATTTACTCTACAATAACACTGTCTTCAGCTACATCATAAAAGTTTGAATTAGCAAGTAATACTGAAATAAGGTGATCACCTGCATCACTGGGTATTTGCCAAATTATCTTAGCTGTTTTACTGGTAGTATCTTGTTCAACCGAGCAACTACCACCTGTTACTATACAAACTAATTTTACTGGACCATCTAATTGCCATGTTGCGTCATAAGATAAATTTGAATCTGTATTAACTAGCGAATATGACTGTTTAAGCTTTATTGACTTTGTAAAGTCAACTAAAGAAAAAGTTTCTTTTAGAGGCCAAAATGTCCAATCATGATGAGTTGCTCGTTCTCGCTCTAAGTTGTAAACTTTTTCACTGTCAATTGCGACTTTATAGATAGAATTTCGAGTTAAGTAGCTTGATAATTGACGCGGTTCAGTAGGAGCGTCTAAGCCGTAAATAGATACTCCGCTAAAAGGGTCAATTACAAACAGTTTATTATCAATTAACTTTAATTGACTTCCCGATATGTCTGAAACTGATTTAACCGATTGAGGAGATTTTGGATTGGAAATATCAAGTATGCGAAGGCCATAGTATTTTGCTAAAAGATAGGCATAATTCTTATATATAACAACAGAGTTATATTCCCATCCATCTTCATCTGGAGCTGAGTCAAAAGAAATATTGGCAATTGATTCTAATTCGCCGCTGGAATTTAATTGAACTACTGAAGAGTTATCTTGAGTTGCTGTGATAATTGATAAGTCATTTGAATCAATACCTCCGATTGTTCGGCCTGAATTCAGAATTAATTCTGAGATTGGTTTGATAACTTCGGCTTTTGAAACATCGAGTAATTGGAGCTTACTATTACCTTCACTAATCAATACATTATTACCATGAGGGATTATTGCGGAAATAGCCTCATCAACTTGCAATTGAGATGTTAAAGTTAGTTTATTTTCATCAGACACATCGACTAGTTTCAATGAATTGTCGTTTGCTGCTAAGAAGAGCTGATCATCCATCAGTGTAATATTGTTTGCTTGAGAAACATCTAACGAGGCTTTTATAGCTAGGTTATTATTATCCGTAATACTCGCCGATACTAACCGGTTATCGTCACTTGAAAAAAATAACTTGTTATTACTGGCAGCAATACTACTAATTTTTGCTCCTGTGCTAGGCGTGATTTCAACACCAGCTAATCCAGATAAATTAGATACATCTTGGCTAATTAATGCTGCTAAGCTGCTATCTAAATAGAATAAAGTATCATTCTGTAAGAAAAGCCCTACACCTCTAAATGCTTCAGTTTTTTTACCAATTAAAATTGGTGAATTTAAATTATTAATATCAAAAAACATGATTTCATTAAAGCTAGTACTGGCAACACTCAGCACATTCGCATTTTGAGATAGGTTGTATGCTCCTTGAGGGGCTGTAATGTTTGCTGCGATAATCGGATTACGTGATTCAGTTATATCAACTAGCACAACACCTTTTGTTGTCGCAGCGACAGACAAGCTTGTTCCTGTTACAGCTATTTCACCAAGGGGAACCTTTAAATCTAATGTAGCTATAAGGCTAGTCGCTGTGATATTTGAGATATCAAAAGTCCTTAACATTCCATCACTTGCTGCGGTGAAAAGGGTCTTATCTTTGATTGCAAGACCAGATACCCAGGCATCGTTAGCATTAAAAACGTTATTAATTGTCGAAATATCTATAAAAGGGACATTGTTTAAATTTGAAATATCTAGAGCAACAATACGCTCTGTTTGGTTAGAACCAACATTTATTGGAGCTGATGCTAGTAGAAGGTTTCCTGACAATTCAAAATTGTTAAATGAGGTATTTGTTCTAACTGTGCTAACCAATTGAATGTTATTTAAATCAGAAATATCAAAAAAGCGAAGCTCGTCAACACAACTTGCAACCAAAAAGTTACCTTGGCTAAAACTGGATTGGCAGGTTCCTGAAGTACCTTGCCAAGGGTGAGGTTTTAAATCAAACGGCTCTGAAATATCAACTGCAGTTAAAATATTGCTATCAGAGACAAAAGCGATGTCCTTTTCAGGATTTAATGAAAGGTGATAAATACCATTTGAGTTTAATTTACTCTGTAAAATTACTTTATCGTGCCCAATTTCATTTAAATTACCTTGATATTCTCGCGCTGTAATTCTCACTGTATCTTGAGATGCTAATCCTAGTTCGTTCGTAACAGTTAACATCACATCTACTTGAGAGGGTTGGTTAGGTAAAGTAAAGCTTGGATTACAGCTAGTGGCCTGTTCTATTAAAATTTCATCCCCTTGTGTTTGTTGCCAATCATATGAAAGCTGGTAACTATTAGGATCTGAACTCAAAGAACAATCAAGGTGGATCAACTCACTTGATAAATAAGTTTTGTCAGTTCCAGCATTGGCAATTGGTGCACGACTTAAAGGATTAACGGTAATAACAATGTCATCTTCCGCTGTTAAGCCTAACTCATCTGTTACCATTACTTGGAAAACGAGTTTATCTTGCTGCTGAGATAATGGAATGCTAGGTACAACAAATGAAAGTTTTAAACTATTAATGTCATCAATTAACGCAGGTGTTCCTGATATTTGCTGCCATAGGATAGATTTTATTTTATTATCATCGTCACTTGCGGTAGCTGTAATTTCAACCAACTGTTTTTCATTGACTTCAATATCTTCACCAGCATTGACAATCGGTGCTTCATTTACAGCATTGATTGTAATAGTGATATTATCGGAGGACGAAGCTCCTTTATTATCAGCCGCTGTTATTTGGAGGGTTATTTGAGTTTGCTGTTCACCTACAGCAACTGTAGGTGCGACAAATGATGGTGTTAGGCTATTACTGTTTAATAGTTCTACTTGAAGGCCTGCGGTTTGTTGCCAATTAATTGTTGTAATAGAGCCGTCAGGATCAGAAGCTGTTGCAAATAATTTTACCTCATAGGTTTCATTAACATGAAAATCAGCACCTGCGTTAACAATTGGGGAGTTATTTACCTGTTGTATTGGTTTTTTACTACTACCGCCACAAGCGACTAAACCGTATAGAGTTATAAATAAGAAAAACTTAATCAAAGTCCTTTGATACATTATAAAACCTTGTAATTGTTTTTAAAACATGTGGTTATCCATTAATCCGTTAAATTTACAGTAATCAAACTATCAGTCAATATGAAGCTGTTTTTGACACTTAAATGATTTGTAACATTTAGTTTATCCTCTTAGCAAAACACGTAAAGGTTGCAAAGCATTGGCTGGTTTTGTAGTTATTCTTTGTAATTTGTGTATGAAAATCAATCAAATTCTAAGGTGTTCTTTGTTTCAAAGAGTGCCAATATGATTTGACACGCCATTAAAAAGTGAAAAGTGGTGGGTAGAGCTCTAAGAGAGTACGAACAAAAACCTAAAAAATAATTCACCCCCAAACTTATCGTCGTCCGTTTATAGCGTTAAACCATCTATAAAAGAGACAGATTATGAAAACAAATAAAACCTTAATCGCATTAACAATCGGCACGCTATTTATTTCTGGTTGTTCGAATCAAGAATCGGAAACAACAATTGCAAAGCAGCCTGAAAATGAAAAACAAGTCCAAACTGCTTTAGAAAATAAAGAGGCTGCCGAGGTTGAAAAGGTTACTGTGACGGGTAGTCGATTGGCTGATGTGCAAACTGATGGGGGAGTTGTGAAGTACATGAAGGCCAGTCAGCCACATGTCTTAATGGCAGCACCTGCAATGAGAAAGCGCATAGCACCACCGCCACCACCTGAATATTTTACGCAGCCTCAAAACCAAGATAACTACCTGCCGAGTGATAGTAATGGGGTATTTCAAGCTGTAACCACACCGCTTTCTACGTTTTCGGTTGATGTTGATACCGGAAGTTATGCCAATGTGCGTAGTTATTTAAGCATGGGGCAAAAGCCACCAAAAGATGCCGTACGCGAGGAAGCCTTTATTAATTATTTTGACTACAACTACCGCGTACCAGAAGATAAATCACAGCCGTTTGCTACCTTTACTGAATTAGCGCCAGCGCCTTGGAGTGATGAGCGCCATATTTTGCGAATTGGTTTGCAAGGTTATGATTTACCAGTGAGTGAACGCAAGCCGTCTAATTTGGTGTTTTTAGTGGATGTATCGGGTTCGATGCATGATAAAAACAAATTGCCTTTACTGGTGCAAAGCTTAACCATGATGGTGAAACAGTTATCGGCACGCGATACGGTGAGTTTGGTGACCTATGCAGGCAATACACAGTTAGTACTTAGCCCCACTAAAGGCAATGAAAAGCAAACTATTATTAATGCTTTGCAAAAACTACAAGCAGGTGGCGGTACACATGGTGAAAGTGGTATCAAAATGGCTTACCAAGCGGCGAAAAAAGCCTTTATTAAAGGCGGGGTGAATCGCATAATTTTAGCCACTGATGGTGACTTTAATGTTGGCACAACCAATATTGATGCACTCAAAGAGATGATTGCTGACAAGCGCAAACAAGGTATTTCGTTAACCACACTTGGCTTTGGTCGCGGTAACTATAACGATGCCATGATGGAACAATTAGCAAATATTGGTGATGGCAATCATGCCTATATTGATACCCTGCACGAGGCGCAAAAAGTACTTTTAAGGCAAATGAGCGGCACACTGCAAAGTATTGCGAATGATGTCAAAATTCAGCTCGAATTTAACCCAGCAGAAGTTAAAGAGTATCGTTTGATTGGCTATCAAAATCGCTTACTGAAAGATGAAGACTTTAATAACGATAGTGTCGATGCCGGCGAAATTGGTGCAGGTCATACTGTTACTGCCTTATATGAATTAACGCTTGCTGGCAATAAAGGGCAAGTTGATGCACTGCGCTACCAACAAAAACAAGTGGTAAGCGCTAGCGATGAACTGTTACAGGTAAAAATTCGCTATAAATTACCGGGTGAAACGGAGAGTAAATTAATTAGCCAAGTAGTTAATAAACAACAGGTGTTAAATAATTTCAATAGTGCCAGTTTGGATTTTAAATTTGCGTCCTCAGTCGCGGCATTTGCGCAAAAGTTAAAGCAGAGTCAGTACTTAGGCAGTATGAATTACCAAGATATTGCCACAATTGCACGAGCAAATAGGGGAGATGACCCATTTAACTATCGCGGTGAATTTGTTAACTTGGTTGAACTTGCCAGTGCTTTATAGCTGAATCACTATAGCCTATATGACTCAAAAAATTGAACCACACATGGATACGGACGAGGCACTTATGCTTGATTATGGAAAAGGTGATCAAGCTGCCTTTCGTGCCCTTTATGCCCGTCATAAAGGGCCCTTGTATCGTTATGTGTGTCGCCAATTAGGCACAAAACAGCAAAATAAAGCACAAGAATTGTTTCAAGAAGTGTGGCTGAGGGTAATCGATAATCGCACCCGTTACAAAGTAGAGGCTAAATTTAGCACTTGGCTTTATCGCATCGCTCATAACTTGTTGGTTGATGAACACCGAAAGTTAACAGCACGAGGTGAGCACTTGTCTTTAGTTGATGACGAACAACATGAAGGCAATCACCTTACTCTTGCCTCAAACCAAACGCATCACGAAAGCACCTTGCATAATGATTATTTACAAAAGGCCATTAAGCATTGTGTTGAGCTACTTGTACCACAGCAACGCGAAGCGTTTTTGTTACGCCACGAAGCAGGGTTTGAGCCCGCACAAGTTTGCGACATTGTTGAGGCAAAACCTGAAACCGTTAAAACCAGATTACGCTACGCTATGTCGCAACTTCGCGAATGTTTAGAGCGTAAAGCGGGTGCAACTGAATTAGGAGGCTAAAGGCAGGTATGATTAAGCAATTTAACGATAAAGAGATCATTCAGCTTTATCAACAAGGTAATGATGAGCTGCCGCCAAAAGCCCTCGATGACGCCATTTTAGCCCACGCGTCCGATGCAATTAGCAAAGAGCAGCCCGTTATCATAAAGCCAAACCGCTGGTGGCATTATTCAGGCATCGCAGCTGCAATGGTTGCTATCGCCGTGTTTGCACCTTGGCAGTATTATCAAGAGCCAGATTTTGAATCGGAATTAAAATCAGTAGAATCAATTGATAAGCCTGCGATACCGCAAGCCAAGAAAATAGCCAAACGTGAACAGCAAGTTGAAATGATGGAACTATTAGCAGATGACGTGCAGTTAGAAAAAATAGAAGTAACAGGCTCAAGAGTTGAACGCGTAGCCCCAGAGCAAAAAGCGCGATCCGTTCCAGCGCCACCGTCCGCGATGCCGAATTTAAAAGGCATTGAACCACGTTCAGAGTTCAACGTTGTTTTAGCTAAACTTGAAGAAAATGACAAAAATGGCGCAGAACAAGCGCTAATTCAATTATTGGTAGCAAAACCTGATCTTCACGATAAGATCCCAGAACCTCTGGAGGGTTTATATCAAGAACTACTTAAAAACGGTAAATTGGCCAAGCCAGAGTAGTTAGAGGATTTTAGAGCGGGCTTAAATCACACATTAGTGAAAAGTAGCATCGTGTTAAACGCAAGACTGGGGCAAGACGTAACTCCACTTTCTCATTCGCTTTTGAACGTTCATTGTGTGCCGCAGATCTATATATAGCTGAGGTTTTGAAAGTTATGCATAAAACGCAGTCAATAGGCTGCGTTTTACACTTTTGTTGATTATGTTTTTGATAGGTTATTCTGATTTTAATGCTCGCATATCTTTTATTAGCTCTTCTAATTTTTTAAATTGTCGTCCGTAGATCATATTTAAGTCTAGGCGATAGAGTGCAGCTGAATATTTTATCACCACTAGTAATAGCACAGTGATTAGACCCCACACATAACCAGGAATATCTAGAAAAACATAGTCAGTTGGGTAGGCTTTTAGGAGCCGTGCCATTACGCGAGTGCCTGCATCACTCGCAAGCCCTTGTGACACCATTCCGACATAAAATAATGGGTAGAAAAACTTGTAGTAAATAGCGTATCGCGTGATTGAATCCTGAAGCCACGCGTTAAAGCTTTCTAAATACTCTAAACTACTTTGCCCTTTCGATAAGTTGTACGATTTATCTAACTCTTTTCTCGCCATCAGCACCAACGGAGCCAGTAATACACAAATATATATGCCAAGCCAAGGAGCGCCGATTAAGCTCATCACTACGAGTAACAGCAAGGCCCCAATTACGATTGCTTTAATGTTCACAGCAAACATATGTTGCAGTTTATCAACTAAGTTTTGAGATTTTCTGTTATATAAGTCGTTAACTTTAGGCACTACTAGTTCGCCTTCGCTAATAAAGCCTTGTTTCCAC
Source organism: Pseudoalteromonas spongiae UST010723-006 (assembly GCF_000238255.3). Taxonomy (NCBI): domain Bacteria; kingdom Pseudomonadati; phylum Pseudomonadota; class Gammaproteobacteria; order Alteromonadales; family Pseudoalteromonadaceae; genus Pseudoalteromonas; species Pseudoalteromonas spongiae. The sequence continues at coordinate 1,317,542 of NZ_CP011040.1, read as the reverse complement.
ATTGTTTCAATTGATTTGTTCATGTGTTCCCTCCTGCGCGTTTATAAACTTGTTCAATCTTTCTTTAATGCGCGTAATGCGCACGCCAATACCATTGGTGTTAGCACCGATTATTTCTGCAATCTCGCTGTAAGATTTTTCTTCTAAATAAAGTAAAATTACTGCTCGGTCTATCTCAGACAGATGTTTTATGGCGTTGTAAAGCACGTTAATGTCGTCTGAGTTAAATGCTTTTAAATCATCTTGTACCTCGTCGGGTAACGCATCAGAGACAAAGTGTTTTTCGCCCTGCTTACGCTGTTTTAAATTGGTTAAGCATACATTTAAGGCCACTTTGTAAACCCAAGTCGACCATTGTGAACCTGCGTTGAAGCTGTCTTTGCTTCGCAATATTTGCAGGCATACCTCTTGGTAATAGTCATCAAAATCTTCTTGGCTATGTGTATATGCCCGGCATATTTTGATGATGATTCCCGCATAGGGCAGTATCGATTGCTGATAAAAATCGCTTCCCATTCACCTTGTTCCGTTTTGTATTTTCTTTAGTTAGTGGATTAAAGACGCTGTTTATTACAGCTTATGGGAATTTTTTTTCTGAAGGAAAGTATTTGAAGAAAAAACATTAAGAGCAAAGGTCAGCTAAAGTTAACGTTTATCAATAGCCTAGTAAGCAAATCACCAAGTAAACTCGCTACGTTTATTCAATTTACCTTACTTTAAATACTTATTTGTAATTTATTAGCCGCTTAGGTAACGTTTTACCTAAAAAGAATAAGGCGACTACTGTGGGTTTAGAACATAACGCAAATCAAGTTTCAGCGCATTTAAGCGCGTGTGCAAATTGTGATACGCCATTACAAGATAAATTTTGCCCTTCATGCGGGCAACGTTATCGCGCAGAGCGATTATCGTTAAAAATGCTGTTGATAGATATTCCATCGCAATGGCTTAACCTCGATAAGGGATTTTTTTACACGTTCTTTCAACATTTTAAATCGCCGGGTTCCGTTGCAAAGCGTCATGTAGAAGGGCAAAGGGTTATTTTTACTAATCCGTTAACCTATTACTTGATTGGCGCGGCAGCGCAATTACTAATGTTGTTTGTGTTTAAAGACGTTTTATCTGAAAAAATGATTGCGCAAGTACAGCAATCTCCCGAAATGCTCGAAAGTTTAAAAGGTCTATTGGGAGAAAATGCTCCTAAAAAGTATGCTGATTTGTATTTGTCGGTTATCAATCAGGGTTATACCTACTTAGGGTTTATTTTCTTATGTATTCCGTTTGCACTTTTTCTACGCTTATTTTCCAAAAAGCATCGGCAGGTTTATAACACCGCTGAAACACTGGTGTTCTCTTTTTATACTATGGGGCATTTTGTGTTATGCACTGGATTATTGGGCTTTATCAGTATGATGATTAACCCAGACGTTCATGCACCGATCTCAGTTTTAATTTGCTTTGTATTTGGTTGGCTCTCTTGTCGCGGTTTTTATGGCAAAGCGCATCACAATGGCTTCGCATCTTTTTTTGCGCTTGTGCTGACGTTTGTAACCTTTCTGTCCACTCTTGTAATTATGATGGGAATTGCACTGCATACGCGATAAAACCATATTTTCTATAGAGAGTTTTAAGTGGTGATGCTTGGTAAGGCGAATTCGCCTACCAAGTATCATTATCGTCGCGCTTGCTAGCTCTATTTTTACCTGTAAAACTCACCTCGTTAAAAAAGCCCATAAACGTAAATAATGCTACCCACAGCACCCATAAATGATTTGGTGCAGTAAACAGGTTAATTAATGTTAACCCGATAAGCAGTGGCAAATGTCTTAAGCTGTATTCAATAAAGTGTTTAATTACGTTGTTCATGATGTCTCTCCTTGTTTAGTTGATGTAATAATTGTGGCAAATGAATGCGCGCAGCACAGCTGCCAAGTGTCATCAATGTAAGATGACAATTGTCATTAATTGCCTTTTATTCCGCTTTTGAGTGCTTTTTTTTGCTCTGTGCAGCTTTGGCTGCGTTGATGGTTTTTGCGATAAAGTGTTGTAATAAAGGCGTATTTATTAGCAAGGTAAAAGTGTGAAAATGCAGCTTCTTATTTGATTTAATGTGTTTAACAACCGGTACAGCGTAACAATACGCTGTACCGGTTGGCTTTAATTGATTATCGGCTGTGTGCTTGTTTCGAAATCATGTCAGCAATGTTGTCTACCTGTACCGACATACTTTCTTGGCTGGGCGGAAATGCTTTAAAGGTTTTTACAAAATCTGCAATTTGCTTACCCGCAGGGCCTAAAATCCAACTACGGTTTTCTGCCCACTCATCATAACCTCTGGCGTGAATAAAACGCTCAAATGGGTCCATTTTTAAGTTAATAATGTACGGCGAAGTTAGCGCTTGCTGTGTTGACCTAAACCAGTGCTCTTGCTCCGTGAAGATTAATTTCCAATCGCCGTAGCGCAGACCGTGGAATGTGGTTTCGGTAAAGTAGTAAAACTCTTTGCGCTTTGTTTTACCATTGTTTAGCAAGATATCACTCTGATCAAAGCCGTCTAAATGCACTTTATATTTTTGACCATTAATTTTGGTGCCTTTGAGTAGATTAGATTTTAAATTTTTGTCGCCAACCCACGACATAATTGTTGGCATCCAATCTTCCATGGTCATAAATTCACCAGTGCTTACACCTTTTGGAATATTCCCAGGCCATTTAACAAGCATAGGTACTCTAAAGCCACCTTCCCAACCACCAACACCTTTTTCGCCATGAAATGGCTGGTTACCGCCATCAGGCCAAGAGTTAGATGCTGCGCCGTTATCGGTAGAGAACATTACAATTGTGTTATCTGCTACATTAAGTTCGTCTAATAAACCAAGTAATTCACCAACATCATCATCCAACTCAGCCATACCATCGGCATATAATCCATAGCCGGTTTTACCGTCATAGGCTTTGTTTAAATTGGTTTGGTAGTGCATACGCGTTGTGTTATGCCAAACAAAGAAGGGTTTATTTTGTTTTACAGCATCACGAATAAAGCGTTTTGACTCAACCAATACTTCTTGGTCTAAATTACGTTGGCGCTCTTTACCGAAAGGGCCAAGATCTTTAATGTCTTGTTTACCATTAGCGAGCGCTTTTGAATGAATAACGCCACGCATGTTTAAGCCAAATTTCTTTTGTGTTTTAGCATCTTGCGGGTAGTCATGTTGCTCTGGATACTCACCAGCGTTAAGGTGATATAAAATACCAAAGAACTCATCAAAACCATGGTTTGTTGGTAAGTGCTCATTAAGGTCGCCTAAATGGTTTTTACCAAACTGGCCTGTGACATACCCTTTCGATTTAAGCATAGTGGCGAGCGTAGGATCTTTCTTTTGCAGACCTTGTGGTGCACCTGGCAAACCAACTGTACTAAGCCCAGTTCGCATCGGGTATTGACCTGTAATAAACGCAGCACGTCCTGCAGTGCATGAGGCTTGTGCGTAGTGATCCATAAATATCATGCCATTGTTGGCTATGCTATCTATGTTAGGTGTTTTACCTCCCATCATACCGCGGTGGTAGGCACTGATATTCCACATGCCAACATCATCGCCCCAAATAACAAGCACATTGGGTTTATCTGCCCCATAGCTGGGTAAACTAAAAACTAAAATGGTCACACAGACCAATAGATACTTGAACATTTCTTTCTCCTTGAAAACAAGCCAAAACATAGACCTCGGCTGAAAAATCCCTCGCTTGCAGGCACCTTATACTGCGCTATAACGATATGCCCGAAAAAGACGGGTTGTGTATTTTCTATACTATTTGAATGCTATCTATTTACAAGCTAATTCCACCCTAATTTTGATTTAAATAGGATAAAAAGATTATAAATATCAAAGTTGAATAGCAGCTTCACTCTGTTATATAAATGCTGTTAGTGAACAATATACTTGGTGTACTTTGATGGTATTGGAGTTGCTTATACCTAAATGAAAGACTTCGTAAGTCGTAAGTTTTTGGTGCTTGGCACTTGTTAGCAAACGCAATGAGTATGTTTAATTTGAGCCGTAGCGTGTTGCTTATGATAGTAATGACGTTTGGTGATAGGAGGTTTTATTTGATTGGGTACACCTTAACCTCGGTTTTGGTGTTTAAAAAGTTGGTAATGCGCAGCTGTAACCCACTATTTTTCAGGGTTAAATCAAGCGTTGAAAAAATATCTTTTAAATCATCGGGTAGTAACGCCGTATTTTGCATCAGCATCTGGTATTCGTTATCGTCGCCAATCACAAAATCATATGCGCCAATGTAGTGAAAAGGCGTGGTATGGGTATTTACATATAAATATGCAAGCTCACGAATTAACTCTAATCCAGATTCGAAATACCTTGCTCTAACGATGATAATTTCAATTTTTTCGCAATGATTTTTGTACTTTTCCACTGAAACCATTGCCTCAATATCATCTAACATACCTTGTTCGGTTTGGAATTTTTGTCCGTTAGAAACTAACACAACTTTTCGAGATGGACTGTTGGGTAAATAGAAAAGATCTGAATAGCCATAGAATCCCTCGAGTGAATTTGCTGTGAGGGAGTTTGGCTCGGCACTAAATCCAATATTTTTAGTGCTACAGTTTGTGTGCGAGTTATCACTTACACTCGTTTCTGCCTGACAAATCAATGAAAATAATATTAAAGCTGAGGCCAGTAAATATCTGTAAGCGCTTGGTATTTTTGTTCGCATTGTATTGTCATCCGTTACTAATACATAGGCTTATGTAACACGCATATCAATAGCAGAAGTACGCATTTTATACTGAGAGGATATTGCCTTTTTGAAAAGAAAAGTTCAACAGCGCCAACTTATTACGTGATGAGAGCAGAATAACGAGCGGTGTTTTAGTCGGCGCTATCATTTTGGCTAAACGTAATACAATTTTACTTTTTGCCCGCTTACTATGACTTTATTGGAATGCCAGTTTTATGTCTGTAACTACGTAACTTCAGTCAATAATTATTCTTACATCGACATTATCGTTTAAGTTACCGACGCCTATTTTCATGACGTGCCAGCAGCGAGATTTCGCACATAGCGGGTTAAAAAATCAGGTATTGGTAGTTGCAAAGGGTGAGATTACCCCGCTACTTACGGCGAAAAGTGCGTATCGTTAGCTCGCGTAATAAAAAGTACCGATATGAGTCTGATTGTTCCGTTTCAGTTGTATCGTGTTTGAGAACATGGCCTAATACAGAAACTCATATTTCGCGACAAGATTCTTGTACTCTTTTGTTTGTTTATAGGTACTCATTGCACTATTGAAAGCCAGCATTAGTTTTTCATCAGTAAAGGCGATGTGATAGGTCGTTTTTGGAAATAATCGATGAATGACCACGTTTGCCATATGTGAACTGCCAATTAGCTCATTGCTTAAATAGTTAAAAATATTGATGTCCATAACTACAAAATCGACTTTGCCTTTTAACAGCATCTCAACTTGTTTTCGCTGATTGGGTAATTCTAGGTACAGAGGGCTTTTTTCGGCGGCTTTTCGATATTCATCACCAAGAACCACCGACGCGTTTTGAAATGCAACAATAGAATGGTTTTTTAGATCGGATATTGAGTCTATTTCAATACTGCGTCCCTTCAAACTGATGGCAGCATTTTGATATGAAATATAGGGCTCGCTAAGCACTAAACCTTCTATATCCATGTGCTCGTTCATTGTTAATGCAGCGTCTACTTTTTGTACTTTAATCAGTGTGTTTGAGCGGCCAAATGGCACATATACGTAGCTGACAGAATAACCCATATTAGAAAATATTGCTGAAACCATATCGAGTTCAAAGCCAGAGTTTCTCTCTTCAATTACATAAGGTGGTTTGTTCCAACCAACTGAAATAGAAAGAGAATTAGCGATAGCGTTGCTTGAAAACCCACTTACTGTTAGCAGTATAAGGTAGATAAAAACAACATAGTTTCTCGTTAGTTTTGCGCGTTTTATATCCATAAATCTCGCCTTTTTATCCACATTATTAGAGCTTAGGACAAAGTATCTCGGTTTGATAATTAATTGTAACAGATCAGCGTAATTTAAGCGGGTAAAAGACCGATACGGGCAGGGATTCGATGCTTGCTTTGTACCATTGCTTCTTGTTTTGGCCTGTATTCGTGTATTATTACGCTATTAATAGCGCAGTAACATTAAAAGTGAGAATTAAGCACAATGGCAAGTACAGCACATGCTTTACACATTTTGGTTAAACATAAAGAGCAAGCGGAAGATATTCTCAAGCAGTTAAAAAAAGGGGCAAAGTTTCAAACTTTGGCAAAAAAGTATTCTAATTGCCCGTCGGGTAAGAAGGGTGGTGATTTAGGAGAGTTTAAACGCGGCACTATGGTGCCTCAATTTGATAAAGTGTGTTTCTCTTGCGAAGTGCTCACGCCACAATTAGTTAAAACCAAGTTTGGTTGGCATATCATTAAAGTGTTGTACCGCACGTAAAAGGCACCTGTTGGTTAATAAACCTTTATTGTTGCCTTAAATGAATATAACTATTGCGTAACACAAATAAGAAGCGGCATTTAAGCCGCTTTTTAAATGGTTATTTAAGCTCGCTTGGGCACTGCCAAGAAGAGGTTTTTTGGTGAGTATATTGGTAGCACAAACCGCTGCTTTTAATCTCAATGTCTTTAATAAAGCCTGTTAAATCATTAAAGCTTTGCTCGCCAACTTGATTAAAGCAATGCAAAAAGCCATCTCCTACCAAGCAGGTATTCTGTTTATGCTGTGTAATCGTATACACATGAGAAAAAGCGTTTGTTAATGAAGTAGTATTAGCTGCATTTTGACCCCAACATTGCCACTGAGCGTTTTCAAATTGCACACACGCCGCGTTATTTCCAACCATATTTAGGCGTTCAATTTCGCCCGATAGCGTAGGAGTGTTGCTAACAATTGGATTTGCCGAATTACCAATACATTCCACAGCACTATTTTGTGTGAGTAAACAGGCAACTTCGTCATTCAATTTTAGTTGTCGGAGTTGTGCGGTATCAAGGGTAAACCTGATAGTACGGCCATAATAAATACACACAGTACTGCGACCACTCACGGAGCAACTAATATCGTCCTTATCAATTCTAAGTGTGCGATACATATTAATGAGTTTGTCGCTTTGCGTTGTTGATTCATTTTGATTAAATGATGCGTTTAGGCTGATTGCACCGTGAAACGACGGTGAACTTGCGTAGCTAAATTCGCCACTATCTGATTGCACAATATCACCAATCGATGTGTGAGTTTGCCACTGGGCGGTTTCTTCGCGCAAGGTATCATCATGGTAAATTTGGTTGAATAATGTTATTTGAGAGCCCGCGTAAAACTGCTCGGTTAACCCAGGGTAAATGGTAAAGTGGGATGGTTTTAGTCTTAGCTTAAAGTAATGATTTACTTGGTAGTCGCCCACAAACGCAGTAACTTGCAACGTGGTTTCTGCTTCAGTGGTGATGTTATCTGATAGCAGTGCCAGCTGAATTGCGTTGTTAACTAACTCGGCATTTTTTGTTGCAAATGGCGTTACGGTGAACGGTAAGTCAATGGCTACTGAATCAATCAAATCATACGCATTTGATACACTCAATGTGAAATTACTCGTTTCGCCGTTATATACCGGCAAGGGGCGGTCGATATTATGCCCGATGCTTAACTCGGTATCTAACGTGTAGGGATTTAATACGCGGATAGATTGAGTTAAGGTTTGCTGGCTGCCATTGGTTAAAGTGAGCGTTGCCTGTGCTTCTAAATCAATAAAAAAACCACTGCTTATTTCAGGTACAGTAATGTTTAGGCGATGATCTTTGGCGCTATAATCTTGTTCAGTAAGGTTATTTACAGTCCAATCAATGCTAGAAATTTGCTCTGGATTTTCTGTTATTACATCAATAAAAACCGCATGCCCTTTTACCGCTAAAGTACGATTTGCAGCCAAGCTAATGTTTGAATAGACAGTAACATCTTTGATTGTTACAGGTATCTCTGCAATGTGTGTTTGGTTTGCACTTGTTACACTTACTTCAAGTATTAGCGTTTGGTCGCTATCAACTTGAGGCGCTTTAAACGATACCGTTTTTGAATCGTCACTGGTAAGCGCAATTTCACTATTGTGCCAGCGCCACTGAATTTCAGATTGGCTGTCACTTGAATTTATCGTCACGCTAATGCTGGCGTCTTTGCCTTCATCAACATCGTAGCGCTCGGGTAGTGATATCGACAAAAAGTCTGAGGTGTCTGGGTTGATTGTAATACGTGTGTGCCTTTGTGAGAGCTGACCATTGGCAGTAACCGATATAATGGCATTAAACGATTGTGTTTGAGTTACGTAGGGCGTTAATAGTGTTAATGAGGATGTGGCCAAAGTGCCATTTAATGAATTTTGTACATTTACATCTGCATTAAGTGGTTCATCTAGCTGCCATGAAATGTCTGAAATAACATGATTCGCTTCGATTTGTGTCGTTAGCTCAAAATAACTGTTTTCTTTAGCAGAATACGCATCAAGTAAGTCAAACGTTACTTGCGCAGATTTAGGCTTTATTGTGACCGTAACATCCTGACTAGTTGTTGCATTTTTATCGTCTCGCGCCGTTAAAGTTAACGTTAATGTGGTTTCTGTTGTTACAGTTGGTAATTGAACGCTGGTTATTGCAAGTGTTGATTGAGTGATAGTAACTTGGTTAATGTCGTTCGACCAAGTTAATGAAACCGTGTCATCTTCAGGATCAGCTACTTGATGTTCAATGGTAAGTATTGCACCGCTTTGTGCAGTGTATGCAGATTCAAGTGTCAGTTGAGGGGCGCTGTTAACAACCTGAGGTGGTTTTTTGCTTGATGATCCGCCACAGCCGACTAACAGCATTATGGTTAATAAAATAATTGCGTCACGCATCCTTGTTCCTATTTAAAGTATTAACTCTAGCCCGCAAATGTACTTACATAACCCACAAGTTAATAGGGGATTGGGACGATAGGCATTTAACTGATGACCAAAGTATTTATTCTTTAGATTAGAAGGTAAAGCTCAACATGCTCTAAAGGACAATAAATAGCGCGAGTATGTTTAGGGGGGCTTTGTTGGTGTCATTACTTATTGTTTAACATGGTAGCCGCTCTAAATTACGTGTGATGCGCACCTTGCCGCTATGTAAAACCCATACTAAGTAGTCTTAAAAACTTGTGGTCCGACAAGTGAGTTGTTAATCTCAAAACACTAATAACTATAAAGGCAAAGCCATGCAGGAATTTTTCGAAAAGTATCCAATTCACACTAAAATTAACGTTGTTTGGGGCGAAATGGATGCGTTAGGGCATGTAAATAATGTGTCTTATTTTCGTTATTTTGAAACAGCACGAATCGACTTTTTAACACAAACTGGTTTGCTTTCTGTGTTGTCGGACCCTACCAGCAGCCCTGTATTACGCGATACCTATGCGCAATACAAACGCCCAGTGACCTTTCCTGATACCTTGTATATTGGTTCATATATTACCGATATTAAAAGTGACCGTTTTACTATGCGCTATGAAGCGTTCAGTGAATCACAGCAGGCTATTTGCACCACAGGCTATGCCAATGTAGTGATGTTTAATATGAAAATAGGGCAAAAATCACCTATTTCAGAAGATATGTTGGCTGTACTAAAACAGTACGAAAAAGACGAGTAACTAAACAAATTTTGGTTTTTAATAAGCGTTACTTTTAAAACGTAAAAGGGGTCAAACTAGACCCCAACACTGTTATATATTTTAATAATGAGACGCTTTTAGCAGGCGACCCGCCTAAACGGCATTTTTTGTTTATAAGTAATGCAGCGCCAAGCCCATTCTAATGGCCCATATTGAAAATGTGTTAGCCACCATTTACTTAGCAGAGACTGTAAAACAAAGCTCATTAGTGCAATAACAAAACACATCAGCGGGCTAAGTTTTTGGTAAAGCGAAAGCCCTAAATTTGTGAATAAAAACAAGCCAATTACACTGTGAAGAATGTAATTACTTAGTGCAAGACGACCAACATAGCTAAAATGCATCAACAGTTTTTTTATAAAACCGTGGTGCCAAAGCCAAGCAATTGCCCACAGGTAACAAAGGCCAAAGGTAATATCACTTAAAAACATTAATTTAAACCATAGGGGTCTTAGTAACTCGTGGCGATAAAGCTCGCTTTCCGGTAACCAAAAAAGGAAAACTGCACGGTAAATACTTGTTAAAACTAATGCAAAAATTGTTGGTTTTTTAAAATAGGCTAGCCATTGTTTTGAACCTAATATAAGCGTACTTTTGCCAGCAGCAATACCTAATGTAAACATCGCAAATGCCATTGGCGCAAGGTAAAACAATAACATAGGCAGGTTTGCCATATATTCATGAAAACGAAGTTGTATTGTCTCAAAGTATGTGCCTTCACGCAGCGCGATAATAATCCCTTGTTCACCATACGCTAATAAACCTTTATCGAGAGGTGTAGCTAGGCTTTTGAGAAATAATTCAGCAAGGTTGTCATAAAATGGAAAGACTAACAAACCAACGCCAATCAAAAATAAAACGCGTAAATTTAGCCTGACCATAGCTAAACTAAGCAACCCTAAAACAGCGTATAAATGTAATACGTCTCCTGACCAAAACAAGGATATATGCAGCATGCCAATGACGAACAACGCAGCCATTCTTCGTGTGAAAAAGCCTAAATACGGCTTGTTATTTAACTGCTTTTTGATGATCTGCGAAGTGATACCAAAACCAAATAAAAACGAAAAAATAGGGAAGAACTTATTGTAAAAAAAGAGTTGTAATACCCGATTTACAACCTCACTCGTGGTATCTTGGAATTGACTTGAAAAGGCATCTTGGTTGATAAATAAGCAATTCATGATTGTGATATTAATAAAAAAGATGCCGAAAATGGCAAATCCGCGAAAAATATCAAGCAGTGGATCTCGCTGAGCTGGTGTCATTGTATTTGTTATTATTGTTTTTTTATTAATGATGACACGGTCGAATGCCTAATGCTAGAACGAATGCAATGATGGTTTGGGTCATACAGCGATAAGTTTTTTGACGTATTAGTTGGTAATAAAAAACGTAATTAAAAAAATTGATCTTGCTTAAACCTTTTCAATAAAAGCTTCGTCTAATACAAGGTCTCAAATAAAAACAATAATGGAAGAAGATGATTATTAAGCGCTTAATATTAGTATTGCTGTATATTTTTGCTTTTATGGCTCACAGTGCGTTGGCGAGTGAACACACGCAGAACTTGCAAAACATGTTAACGCCAGCGCAGATGAAAGAGGATATAAATGCTTGGCAAGAGTTTGTAAATAACACTCACCCCGATTTAAGTATTCGAATTAAAAACACAACGGCATTTGAACATTCCCTTACCGCCTTTAAACAGTCCATCACCAAACCAATGCGTGTAAACGACTTTTTATCACAATTTGCACAATTTAATAGTCAGTTTAACGATGCGCATATGTTGGTTTTTACGCGTAGCCAAAAAGGGCTCGCCAAAGAAGTGATTAAAAAAGAAGGGTTATTTCCTTTCGAAGTGACTGTTAACAAAGGAAAAGTGTATCTTGCAAGCTTACTTGGCGGCAGTGAAACATCGTTTGCTCAATCTGAGCTTATTAGCATTAATGATCAGCCAATTAATGCTATTTATAATACTTTAATTACGCGTATGTATGGCGATACCGTAAAACACCATGAGCGTTTATTATCAGACAAATTTGCACTTTTTTACTGGTTGTTCGTCAATAAAACTGAGCATTTTAAGCTTGAAATTAAAGAAGGAAAGTCTTTTCAAGTGATTGAGATGCAAGCTGCTAAAATCTTACCTAAATCATTCAACAGCAAAACATTCGAACAAACGTTTAAGTTTGAAATTTTAAATCAGCAACAAGCACTTTTAACAATTGATGAGTTTTGGTGGCAAGACAAAACACGCTTTTACAGTTTTACTGAGAATGTTTTTAAGCAACTAAAAGAAAAGCAAATACAGCACTTAATTATTGATGTTCGCAATAATGGTGGTGGCGATGACGATATGTGGAAACAAGGTATTGTTAAATACATCGCAAACAAGCCTTATCAACACACCAGTAAATATACTAAAAAAATCATTGCAAAATATATGGATGAAGGCGAAACCGAAGGCGAAGTTGTTACTAAAGTGTTTGACCGTTTTGAGCAACCAGTAAAAGATGAGCCGTTAAAATTTAACGGTAAAGTGTCGGTTGTTGTTGGTGGTTATACGTATTCTTCAGCTATTTTATTCGCTAACACCATGCAAGATTTTGGCTTTGCTGAAATTGTGGGAGAAGAGTCTGCGGGCTATTCGTGGCAAACTGGTGGCATTCAATTTTTTACGCTCCCGCATTCAAAACTAAAAGCTGTAACACCTCGTTTTTATTTAGTAAGACCAAGTGGCACACAAAAAGGGTTACCGGTCACTCCGGATAAAGAATTGAAAGACGATGTGCTAAAGCCGAAGCTGATAATTGACAAAATAGTGGATGAATTTAATACATTAGCCAATTAAACAAAAAAGCCTTTCCACAGTTATTTGGAAAGGCTTATTTTAATTGTTTTTTATAATGGTAAAACAGTTTTATTGTTTGCTTCATAGGCTGTCCTAAAGGTTATTTTGTTAGCATATAAATGCCGCCAATTGCTGCGCCGGTTACAATAGCACTTGCCATACCTGCGGTAATTAAGCCTGCAACTACAAAGGTGCTTAGTGACGCGACCATCAAAATATCTAGTGTGTTTGCATTATTCATTTGAATTATCTCTTAATTTTAATTGGTTATTTAGTTAATAAATAAGCGCTGCCAATTACTGCACCTGTTACGATTGCTGTTGTCATACCAGCGGTTACTAAACCTGCAACTACAAATGTTGTTAAACCAGCTGCCATTAAAAGTTCGATTGCGTTTGACGTGTTCATACTATGTTTCCTATTCAGTTTTGTTTGAGTAAAGTGTTTTGCTTGAGTTAAAGAATAGGTGAATCGGAACTGCGATCCTGCCCTTTGTGATGTTTGGTCATATAAAGTGATGTTTGGAAAATATCGGTGATGAAATAACACGGCAGAGCGTAATTTAAGTTTATTGAGGTTTAAGCGTGTTACTTCTCTGTATTTTGCAAGCTATTCAGTTTTGTTGATCGTATTATTAAATCCAACACAAAATGAGGTATTCAATGCGACGTTTAATCACATTATTTATTGTTATCGCTTTTTTGAGCGGCTGTAGCAATTCAAATTGGCGAACAGCTAGCCGAGAGCCAGCGGGTATCGCGCCTAATCCAATACTAGTTAATGATGCGGTTATTGAATTTTATGGTGCCGATGCGTTTAGTTGGCGCGGCTGGTTTGCGGTGCATACTTGGGTCGCGATAAAGCCTGAGAATGCAAAAGAATATACCGTTTATGAAGTGGTAGGTTGGCGTGTAAAACGTGGCTTACCAGCACTCAAAAAGTACACAACTCAAACTCCTGATCGTTATTGGTATGGTGCCAAACCCGAAAAAATTCTATCAATTACCGGCGATAAAGCGAAAAAATTGATCCCAGAAATTATCGCTGCAACAGAGCGTTACCCATGGGCAAACGAATACACTTTGTTACCGGGCCCTAACAGCAATACGTTTCCTGCATGGCTAGGTTTACAAGTGGAAGAACTTGAACTCGACATGCCATTTAGTGCAATTGGCAGCGGTTACGCTGATACCGAAGTGGAAAAATAACTCGGTTCCTATGTGCTCGGAATAAGCATGTGTAAGTTGCATGAGTTATCACGTCTATCCGAACGCAATTGCAATAAAAAGCCAATTGAATGATTCAATTGGCTTTTTTTAATTATATTCTCTAAATATATGCTGCAAACAAGCTACTTGGTACCACCTATAACTCGTTACTACTCCCAGATTATTTACGCCGCTGCTTGTACACTTTTGTTTGTTAAAGGAATACGTTTGCCATTAAGTAAAACACCAATGGCTGTGTTTCTAACAAGAAAATGATAGGTAATTAGCCCAATAATCATGGTGAGCGAAATAGACACTAAAAACTTTACTAAAGCCGGGATCGCTAGGTTAATAAGCGCAAACTGAATGTATAACAAAACTGGTACATGAATAAGGTAAAGCCAATACGACGCGTCAGACAAATAACGGCTTGTACTGTTTGCAACATTTAACCAATTGTAACCTGCAATAAAACCTACCGCAGTTAAGCTTAAAATGGCTATGGTTTGCGTAATAACAGGCACAAATGCAATCGTTTTGGGTGCTGAGCTACCCGTTTTGGCGGCGTCAATAACTTGCTCTATGGTGAATGCAGGGGGCAATACATAAAAATAGGCAACGGTAGATATGGTTGCTAACAATAACAGCCAGTGAAATTGCTTTGCGATTTGTGCAATTTTATCTTTATGTTCAAAAAGCCCGGCACCTACCAAAAATAGCAGACCATAAAAGCCGAATGACCAAAGCTCAGGGTACAGTTTATCTGGCGGTGGAAACGGCACAGCCACGTTAAGCATTGATATTGTAATTATTGTTGGCAGTAAAGCGCACAAAAACAGCGGCTTTACAACCCACGAGAGTACTAAGTTATACGCCTTTTGATTTTTAGCAAGTAGCCAAAACAGCAGGCAAAACTGCATTAAATTCCACAAAAACCATAAATGGCCTGTCGAAATTGGCAGGTCTTTTACTTGTTCAAATACCACATATACGGCGGGTGTGGTTTTTGCAAAGCCCAATCCCCACGTAATGGCGTGAAATGTTAAGCCAAATACAAGTGGAATAAAGATGAAAAAAGGTAGTAACACGCGTTTAAAGCGGTTTTTTATAAAATGACGACTACCACGTTTACTGATCAGTAACGCGGCGCAAAAGCCAGCGATAACAAAGAACAACGGCATGCGAAATAAGTGAGACCAATTAGCAAAGTAGTTAAATAACACATGATTAGTCGTGTCGGCGGTAAACCACACATTTCGAAAGTAAGGACCATACGCTAGCGCAGCATGAAATGCGATACCGAGCAATAGTGCGATACAACGCAGGTTATCTATATAATGAAAGCGGCTTTGAGTGTGCATTCGTTCTTCCTTTAAACGTTAGCCAGTAAGTAAATAATTAAAACCGAGAATCACTCTCAACAAAGGTGCCGTTGTTATCGCCACTCATTTTTGAGCTTTTGGCTTATATAGTTGAACGCTGCGAGTAGCGAAGGCTAAAAACAGTTTAGTTACTTCGCTTGTTATCAGTTCGCTCAATGGGCGAAATACACGGTCATCCTTGCATGATGTATACGCGTTTATATTACCAATAAAAGTAATAAAATCTAAGCGTTAGATTAAGGGGATCACCACATTACTGCCGCTTTTCAATACAACAAGCACGACAAGGGATGGCGCTTATTCAGGTGTTTGTTACGACGCTGGTTTTAGTTAAAAATAAATAATTTCTTACAATATCAACCACGTAATTAAAACTAAGAGCATTTAAAGTAAAGAGCAATATTGATGAACGCTAACCATTAGGAACATTTATGCGCGTTAGTCACAAGGTAAAATTCGGATTAAGCTTCTTAGTTACGGTAATGATAAACCAAGTACATGCTAATCAGCAGCAACTGCTCGCGTACGATGGCAAACACGGTGATAATTTTGCTTACGGCGTGGCGATTGATGGCAACACTATTTTAGTCGGCGCGCATAAGGCGGATAGTAAAAACGCGCAAGATAGTGGTGCAGGATATATTTATTCACTGGGCTCAAATGGTTGGCAGTTTCAAC
Source organism: Pseudoalteromonas spongiae UST010723-006 (assembly GCF_000238255.3). Classification (NCBI taxonomy): domain Bacteria; kingdom Pseudomonadati; phylum Pseudomonadota; class Gammaproteobacteria; order Alteromonadales; family Pseudoalteromonadaceae; genus Pseudoalteromonas; species Pseudoalteromonas spongiae. Next base: position 1,301,675 of record NZ_CP011040.1, on the reverse strand, counting down.
AAAAGCTTATTGCAAGCCCTGCGTTTTCCAACGATACCATGGGTGGTAAGGTTGCATTAAAAGGTAATATGGCGCTTTTAGGAGCAATTGGTCGAAGTGATAAAGGCGAAAATGCAGGCGCGGTAATAAGCTTCGAACGCGTATATAATAACTGGCAACAAACACAAGTGCTGGGCGCATTTGACGCAAAGCCTGGTGACTCGTTTGGGCAAAGTATCGCGATCACAGAAAAAATATTAGTAATCGGCGCACCAAAAAGTGATGCCATCGCCAAAGATGCGGGTGCGGTTTACGTTTACCAGCGAGTTAATAATGCATGGCAATTTCAGGTAAAACTTACCGCAAGTGATGGGGCTGCGGGAGATCTGTTTGGTATTAGCCTTGCTATCGATGGTAATACAGTGCTTGTGGGCGCAGATTTAAATGACCAACAAAACAACAATGCTGGCGCCGTTTATGTGTTTGAGTTTAATGGTGTGTCTTGGCAGCAACAGGCTAAATTAGTGGCATCTGATGGCGGCGATACTGACATTTTCGGTGTGCGTGTTGCGATATTTGGCGATACCGCGCTTATTTCTGCGCGTCGCGATGACATTGAGGGAGTTGGCAAAGACGCAGGCTCTGCATATATTTTCGTTCGGAAAAATGGCAAATGGCGCCAACATCAAAAATTACGCTCGCCCGATTTAAAAGCCGATGATAGATTTGGCCGAGGCGTTGCAATACAAGGTAATACCGCACTTGTTAGCGCAATGCACCATGATGCCAGTGGTGAAAACGCCGGTGCAGTTTACGTTTTCAACAAAACGGGCGATACATGGCAGTATTCATCGAAAATAGTGGCGGAAAACGCTGCTCCTCACGATAAATTCGGCTGGAACGTTGCAATGTCTGATCAGCATGCGGTTATTGCAACGCCTAATCGCGATGATAACGGTGAGCAATCGGGCGCTGCGTACGTTAACACATTGCAAACGACTAAACCGTAACGCTAATAAGTTAATTGAGTAGTGCTCAGGCCTTGGGAATAGGGCACTTTTTTAGTGTAAATTTAGCTTAGTTAATGCCACCGCATTTAAATTAACGTAAAATAAGCCATAATCTTTGTTTATAGGTGCAGGTTTGTCGCACTTTATAAATACACCCATATATTTTGTAGGTAAAGCACTGCAGAATATTTCTGTCTGAAGGCAATCATGAAAAAAACATTTGAATTAACGCACCCAAAAATTAAGTTAGCAAGACGTGTTGACGCGGTTAAACATGAAATCAAAAAATACATTAAGCGCGAGCGTAATAAAAAGCTACCAACTGGCGCGGACTATTGGGATTTTGATTGTCAATTTGGCAACACAGAAGCAGAAGCAAAGCCAATTCACTTATCGCAAATTAATAAGCTAATTGACCAAACGCAAGTTGAAAACTTAACGTCGTTTTACGTTGAGATTTTAGCAAAGCCAGCGGTAAGACAATCTCGCATTGAACAAGATGACGATTTTGATCATGACGATGAATTTGATATGGATAACGAAGACTAAGCACTTCAGCTAAGTCATTCGGCTTGGTGACTAAAACTACTGAGCTACTCACTCAAAAAACCGAAGCACAATGCTTCGGTTTTTTGTTGTGTTGCGATAGTCGATTAAGTATTGAATCAACTGAGGCTATTAATTAGAAGCTTTAATTCATTTAATAGTCACAAAGCGCTTGGCATAGTCATTAGTTGCATTTTGTTTGGTTTCTCTTCGCTAAAATGGAAGAAAGCCAAGTAAATAGTAAAATGCCCAGCATATCAGCGGTGTAATCAAATATATCTAACGTTCTTGTTGGTAAAAAATGCTGACTTAATTCTTCAAACGTCACAAATACAAAAACAATCGCCGTGCCCCAAAATATTTTGATTTTACCTAACTTGAACACCTTAAACTTAGTCGCAAGGTTAGCAAGTAATGTGAGCACGCCAAATAACCCGAGATGCCCGACCTTATCACCATATGGAATTAAGCGAACAAGCTCAAAGAAAATGCTATGTTGCCCTGTATTGGCTAGGTAAATAATCCAGATAATAAATGCAAAGAACAAACTGGATAGGGTTATTGTTAATTTATACATAGGTTTTTTCTTTTTGTACCTCTTCCATATTTGTTCTGTTATATGTTTCTTTCGCGATTTTTGATGCTGAACGTATAAATTAAATAAACAACAATGTGAATGAATAAAACCGGTACTACTAATAAAAGATCTACTCTAATATTTGTTTCCGGAGTTAAGGACAACTCGGCTAAAAAAGCTAAAGCAACAATTAAAATTAATGAAATATTAAGTTTATTAGTGCGCATTTTGATTTAAGGACGTTATCCATAATCTTAAACTCGCAGGCTAATAAAACGTTTTATTTAATATTTTTAGAAGGTTATCAGTAGTTTTTGACGCGAGCAACGTGAAAATGGTTTGGTAAATATGTGCCATTTTGGCGCGCTGGTGACTAATTCTCCTTAAACCTGCATTTTTGCAAAGGTGAAAAGCCAACACTAATTTTTGATAGAGCAAAATTGAACGTCTGTTATTTGCTGTAAGAAGCAGACTTTAATATTGACTCAATGACGCAGCTAATCATGATAACAGCATCTTTATTTATCCATGCTGAGTCATATTATAAGAAAACGAGAGCCTTATTAGCACTCGTTTATGCAGTGATGTATCTGATCACATATTTAGCAAATAGTTAGATGTCACGCTTCTTTTAAAAAGCCTACTTCAGAGTTGTAAACATCTTAAAGGCGGTTTAGTTTATGTTGCTTATCGGCGCTTACGTTTATTTGATTTCTTTTTGCTTGATGTATCAGGCATAGGTTCAAAATTGCCATATTCATCGTCATAAAACTGATTCGTTTTGGACTTTTTACCTGCCGTTTTGCCTTTTTTAGGCTTGCTAATGCCTTGCCCGCCCCACAATTGTTCGGCACGTTGAATACTCGGTATAAACCCAGCGACCACCTGTTGTTCAAACTTACGATTGATAAGGCGTTCAATAGCATTCAATTGCTTGCTTTCATCGCTGCTAAATAACGAGATAGACACGCCTTTTTTGCCAGCACGTCCGGTGCGGCCAATGCGATGCACATAATCTTCCGCCACATAAGGTAAATCGTAGTTAATAACGCAAGGTAGGTGGTTAATATCAATACCACGTGCGGCAATGTCGGTAGCAACAAGTACCTTTATATCGTTGTTTTTAAATGCCGCAAGCGCCTCAGTACGGGCGTGCTGTGTACGATTAGCGTGAATCGATTCTGCGCTTATACCGGCTTCTTTTAATGTGGTTACGAGTGTATCGGCACCTTGTTTGGTGCGGCTAAACACCAATACTTGCTGCCAGTTATGTTTTGACAATAAGTGAATTAATACATTACTTTTTTGATTTTTATCAACGTGATAAAGCGTTTGCTTAATGTTATCAACCGTTGTATTCGCGGCTTCAACTTCAATCAATTGTGGCTCGTGTAACATGGTATTTGCGAGCGTTTTAATCTGATCAGTAAAGGTTGCTGAAAACATTAACGTTTGGCGTTTATTCGGTAATAACTCGCTGATTTTTTTTATGTCATCGATAAAGCCCAAATCTAACATGCGGTCGGCTTCATCGAGTACTAGAGTGTGTAACTGGTCAAAACAAACAGCGTTTTGTTGATGTAAATCGCGCAAGCGCCCGGGCGTTGCAATTAACACATCAACGCCTTGCTCAAGTGCGGCTATTTGCGGCTCAATTCGCACACCACCGAACACCGCCAATGAACTTACATTTAAGTGTGCACTGTAATTGCTCACACTGGTGGCTACTTGTGCTGCGAGCTCGCGGGTTGGCGTAATTATTAACGCTTGTACATTTTTTGTTGTTATTTTTTCGGTAATTAACTGCAATACCGGAAGAACAAATCCGGCTGTTTTGCCGGTACCCGTTTGGGCAATGGCTATTACATCTTGGCGTTTTAAAATAGTTGGAATTGCTTCACGTTGAATAGCTGAAGGCGTATCGTAACCTTGCTCTGCAATTGCAGTTAGAAGTGCGTTGTTAAGACCAAGGGTTTTAAAACTCATGTAATATGTTCTCAAAAGAATAAATAAGAAAAGGGTGCATATTAAGAAGCTAAGCAATAGCACACTTCATTGCGAGCTGTATTCTATCACCTTTTGGCATTTTAGTAATTTTGAGAATGGAGTGTATAAATGAAATGCTCGCGCAATGTTTAACTGCGCGAGAATAAATAGCCTGAGTGTTTAAGCTTAACGTAGCAACATGTTTGCCGCCATGATCACCAGTAGCACGGCAAAAATCTTTTTAATGGTGCTAACGGGTAAGTGGTGAGTTGCTTTAGCGCCAAGTGGGGCGGTAAACCACGAAGTACACACAATGCCAAATAGTGCAGGCAAATAAACAAAGCCAGCGAAACCTTGTGATAAACTCAGCTGTTCACTTCCCGACACAATATAGCCAACCGAGCCAAACAGTGCGATTACAATGCCACACGCTGACGCGCAACCAATCGCTTTTTTCATATTCACTGAAAAAAATGTCAGTAGCGGCACAAGTACGGCGCCACCACCTATACCAATCATTGCCGATAAGCCGCCAGTAAGTGTGGTAAGCACAGTCAGTAGCCCTTTATTAGGCAGCTTACGCGCTGTGTCATCAGTTTGAGTGTTACCAAACATCATTTTTATGGCAATAAATACAACGCTGATAACGAATACTAAACGTACGGCCTTTTCTGGTAGCAGTGCAGCCATAAAGCCACTTAGTAACGCACCTAAGGCAACGCCTGTCATAATCCAAGGCGCGAGCTGCCAAGGCACATTGCCATTTTTATGGTGGGCAATGGCAGATGAGGTTGATGTAAACAAAATCGATGCAAGGGATGTGGCAACAGCGGTGATCACAATTTGCTCTTGGGGCAGCACGGCAAAGTGCAACAAAATCATACTTAAAATTGGCACTATCACTAAGCCGCCGCCAATTCCCAGTAAGCCTGCAAGAAAGCCAACGCCACTGCCTAACACTGCACAATAAACAAATAGTTCGATTAGTTCACTCATTCCATCGCCTCGTTTTTATAGTTGATTTATCGTCGCTGGCGTTGGAGCAGAAACTTTTAGATTCGCTTATGCCTACAACAAAGGCGCAAAAGTATAGCAATATTATGTGTAATTACAGGTAGATAAACTGCAGCTACGCCGTGAGCAATATTCACATTCAACATGAAGTAAATTTGATTTAGCTATTTGGATGTCTAGATACCTTAACTTCTTTTGTCTGGTGTATGCTTTTTTGTTGTAAAAAGTGCGAAGCGAAGTTCTAAGAAATGAATATGCTTCACGTTTTAAGTGAAAGAAAACCGTTTTTCTTCATGGTACTGAGCGCGTATAAATTACTCATCTTTTAACGTGAACTTATTTTCAGTCACCGCAAGTGAGCCGTAATACAGATTTAAAACGGCAGTAAGTGAAATGGAAATACACTGAATTTACACATTGGACACACGTACACCATGAATAACGAATTTACTTTTACTGTTAAGCGTTTTCCGTTAGACGAAAACTATCACCCATCAAACAGCACACGTATTACAACCAACTTTGCGAACTTGGCGCGAGGTGAAAACCGCCAACAGAACTTACGCAACGCATTAACCATGATTAACACAAGCTTTAATGCGCGCGCTAAATGGGATAACAAAAATGGCCAGCGTTACTCAGTTGAGCTAGATATTATTTCGGTAGATATGGAAATAGCGGGTAGTAGCGAGGCGTTTCCGTCAATTGAAGTATTAAAAACCAATATTATTGATCATGAAACAAATCAGCGCTTTGAAGGCATTGTTGGTAATAACTTTTCTTCGTATGTGCGCGATTATGATTTTAGCGTGTTACTGCTTGAGCATAACAAAGACAAGCCATCGTTTAGTATTCCTGAAAATTTTGGCGAATTACACGGAAAACTGTTTAAAAGTTTCATTAATTCAGAGGTATACAAAAACAACTTTAACAAGCCACCTGTTATTTGTTTAAGCGTTTCGGATAACAAAACTTACTTCCAAACTGATAATCAGCACCCAGTGTTAGGCACCGAATATGTGCCAAATGAATCGTCATTAACGGAGCAGTATTTCAAAAAAATGGGCCTACAGGTGCGTTACTTTATGCCGCCAAATAGCCAAGCGCCGTTAGCATTTTATTTTGTTGGCGACCTGCTAAATGATTACACCAATTTAGAGCTAATCAGTACGATAAGCACAATGGAAACATTCCAAAAAATCTATCGTCCAGAAATTTATAACGCTAACGCAGCGGCAGGCAGTTGTTATCAACCGAGCTTAAAGAATCAAGATCACTCGTTAACGCAAATTGTTTACGACCGTGAAGAGCGCAGCCAACTGGCAATTAAACAAGGTAAATTTGCACAAACGCACTTTATTGAACCTTATCAATCGCTACTTGAAAAGTGGTCGGCAAACTTTGCTGCTTAAAAAACGGAATTAGCATTAACTATGAAAACATTATTACCGACATCGACCGCGGGCAGCTTGCCAAAACCAAGCTGGCTTGCAGAGCCAGAAGTGCTTTGGTCACCATGGAAATTAAGCGGCGACGCACTTATTGATGGCAAACACGATGCACTAAAAGTATCACTTCATGAACAGCAACAAGCTGGCGTAGATATCGTCAGCGATGGTGAGCAAACCCGTCAGCACTTTGTAACTACCTTTATTGAACACCTTGATGGTGTTGATTTTGAAAATCGCAAAACCGTGCGCATTCGTAATCGTTATGATGCAAGCGTACCAACGGTGGTCGGCCCTGTGGCACGAAAAGCTCCAGTGTTTGTTGAAGATGCAAAATTTTTACGCGCGCAAACCGACAAACCAATTAAGTGGGCGTTGCCTGGCCCAATGACAATGATTGATACCTTGTATGACGATCATTATAAAAGCCGTGAAAAACTTGCGTGGGAATTTGCCAAAATTCTTAACCAAGAAGCAAAAGAGCTCGAAGCTGCGGGTGTTAATATTATTCAGTTTGACGAGCCAGCGTTTAACGTGTTTTTTGATGAAGTAAATGACTGGGGTATTGCGTGTTTAGAGCGCGCGATTGAGGGTTTAAAGTGCGAAACGGCAGTGCATATTTGCTACGGTTACGGCATTAAAGCAAATACAGATTGGAAGAAAACCTTAGGCTCAGAATGGCGTCAATACGAAGAAGTATTTCCTAAATTACAGCAATCGAATATTGATATCATTTCTCTTGAATGCCATAACTCGCGTGTGCCAATTGAGTTACTTGCACTTATTCGTGGCAAAAAGGTAATGGTAGGGGCTATTGATGTAGCAACCGATGATATTGAAACGCCAGAAGAAGTCGCTGATACCTTGCGCGAAGCGCTGAAATACGTGGATGCAGATAAGCTGTATCCATCAACTAACTGCGGCTTAGCGCCGTTATCGCGTGAGGTTGCACGAGCAAAACTGAACGCCCTTGCCCAAGGTGCAGCCATTGTGCGTGCAGAAGTACAAGCTTAAGTAACATTCCCTAAATAATCCAAAGAATATAGGCGTACAAATAAGTTGCACGCCTTTTTTTGTGTATAAAAAATTTAATTGAATGCCATTAATGTCAATTCTGCGGTTATTTTATAAATGAATTTTCAGAAGGTTTTGTTAAAGAGTATATTTTTAATATTTATAACTTCACGAATACATGCTTGTTATTTTTTAGACGGTCGGTCTATAATCGATTTATGACAGAGAAAACATCACAACCTCGCAAGCGAGGACGGCCGAAGAAAAGTGAGCGAGCTCACCTCGACACACGAGCTGAATTAATTCAAAGTGGTTTGGCGCACTTTACAGAGTTTGGCTTTGTGGCGTCAGGCATTGATATGATCCTGAAAAAAACAGGCACACCGAAAGGTTCTTTTTATTATTATTTTGACAGTAAAGAGGCGTTTGGTAAGGCAGTAATTGACAATTACGCTCGGTTTTTTGCTAAGCGATTAGATGGCTGTTTACTTGAACATTCGGTTGACCCAGTAACGCGAATTACTCAGTTTGTCGCGTTATCTAAACAAGGTATGGTTAAGCATCAATTTACGCGTGGCTGCCTCGTAGGTAACTTAGGCCAAGAAGTCGATCTGTTACCTGAAACGTTTCGAGCTTTACTGCTGGCTATTTTTACCGAATGGCAAGATAAGCTGGCGGTGTGTTTAAAAGAGGCGCAACGGCAAGGGCTTTGCGATAAAAGCAAAGATCCACATGCCTTAGCTGAATTTTTCTGGGTTGGTTGGGAAGGCGCTGTGAGTCGGGCTAAATTAGCGCAGTCGACCAAACCACTTGATAGTTATTTAAATCACTTTTTAATGTTGCTGAAATAAAATTTTTTATAATTTAATAGACGATCAGTCTATATTTGGAGGTAATACCGATGAAAGCAGTGCTAATTGAAAAAGATGAACAAGGTTATCGTGCAGCCTTACAAGAACTTGAACCGAGCTTTTTACAAGGTGGTGACGTCGTCGTTGATGTTGCCTACAGCACGTTAAATTACAAAGATGCGCTTGCTATTACAGGTAAAGGCCCGGTTGTAAGGCAGTTTCCTTTGATCCCAGGCATTGATTTAGTGGGAACTGTGGTCGAAAGTGACAGTGAAAAGTTTAAAACGGGCGATAAGGTATTGCTAAATGGCTTTGGTGTTGGCGAGCAATATCATGGTGGTCTTGCTCAAAGAGCCTGCGTTAAAAGTGATTGGTTAATTCATTTGCCGCCACAAATCACACCCTTTCAAGCGATGGCAATTGGCACAGCTGGATATACGGCGATGTTATGTATTATTGCGCTTGAAAAACAAGGGATTACTCCAGATTCTGGTAAAATCTTAGTAACTGGCGCGAATGGCGGGGTGGGCAGCTTTGCCATTTCATTGTTAGCAAAATTGGGCTATCACGTGGTTGCTTCAACTGGGCGCGTGTCAGAGGCTGAATACCTAATTAAGTTGGGTGCAAAGGATGTTATCGACCGTAATACTTTGTCTGAGCCTGGTCGCCCATTAGGGAAATCGTTGTGGGCGGGTGCCATTGATTCGGTAGGTAGTCATACGTTAGCAAATGTATGTGCTCAAATGGAGTATGGTGGGTCAGTCGCGGCATGTGGACTGGCACAGGGTATGGATTTTCCGGCAACTGTTGCGCCATTTATTTTACGTGGTGTGAACTTGCTTGGTATTGATAGTGTGATGCGGCCAATTCCAGATCGTGAAGCTGCTTGGCAAAAACTGGCGCAGTTGATTGATGACACCATGTTAAAAGATATCGTAACGACCATTTCACTGTCACAAGTAGTCGAAGTATCAAATGATTTATTAGCGGGTAAGGTGCAAGGTCGAGTAGTTGTTGATCTAACGATGTAAATATTATCAACTTTTTAATCAACTAGTTTTAATATTTCAGCGTGCTGTGTTTTCGATAATCGGTGTGTTTGTTTATAAAATCGACCCGCTTTAATCTCAGCTCTTGTTATTTAGATAAACATTGCTCAGACACAAAAGGCGTACAAATAGGTTGTACGCCTTTTGCATAATAGTGAAATTGTTATTTTTCTAAATAGCTATTTGCACTTGCATGCATAGTTACTGAACTGTGTGTTTTAACACATAAAAAGTAAGCCCACGCAATGAGGATAATTTGTAATGGCGCACGAATAAGTAAATAAATTGGTCCCCATTGGTGGCCACCTAAACCAATGCTGTTGAAGGCTGCATAAATATTTGCCGGAAAAAACACAATAAAAATAACAATTGCGAGTTTTGCTGCCAGCTCACGGTACTTTGTAGTAAAAAGTGCAATGCCAACCGCAAATTCTAATAGTCCAGTGGCATAAACTAATTGTAAACGCAGGGGAACCCAAGGCGGCAACATTTCAACCATACCGTGTGTTTTTACAATATGACCAACTGCAAAGAAAACGAAAGTGATGCCCAACCCAATAGACGCATATTCTTTAATGTTTATTACTTGTCGAGTTACTTGCCCTTTAATAAACCCAAACAGTAGTGGGCTTGTTAGCAAGATAAGAATTATTATTGGTGTGATCACGTTCCCTCGCAAATTGCTTTATTTGTTATGTGTTTAAGAGTGGTGTCAATAGGCGTATAAACCTCATCCTTGTAACAACTATAACTCACTGACATTACAAAACTTATACAAACTAATGTGGTTTGGTAAAAAAGCTTAACGGAATATTACTTATTGCTAACCACAGTTATTGCTTGAATTTATTGTTTGGTTACGTAAAGGTAACGTAAGGCTTACGGAACAATAACGTCACGGAGATTGCGCTTGCTTGCTAGGTTAGTACTGAGCCAGTAAGGAAGCCAAAATATACAATTGAAAATAAACGCTGCGCATTTGAAGTCGCTCAGAGAATCTCGATGTTGGTCGCAACAAGCGCTGTCGGAATTCTCAGGCTTAAGTTTACGTACAATACAGAGAATTGAAGCAAAATCGGTTGCATCGAAAGAAAGCATTAAATGCTTGGCGGCGGTGTACGAGGTACCGGTGCAATCACTGTGTGTTAGTGACTTATCAATAAGCGAGTCTTCAGCGGAAATAGATGACGAACAAGTACAAAAACGAAGTACACAGCGCACTTCACAGTTAAAGCGAATGTATATTCAATTTGCGTTTGTATTTGCCTGTCACATGTTTGGTTTTGTAGGCATTTTCTTCGCGTATGACGAGCAACGAATTGATAGTGAAACGTTTCAAGTGTTGAAGAATAGCTTGTCAATTGTATTGGTCTTTTCTGCCCTTTATTTTATGTTTCATGCGTACAAGTTGAAGCGAAAATTAGGCATTGGTTCATCTGAAATTTAACCAAAGGGGCAAGTAAGTGCTTGCTAAGGATGAAAGATGAAAAGACTATCAGTAGAATTTAATGTGTTAGCGATGGCGTGCGGGTTGTATTTACTTGTGAGCATCGCATGTTCGATTTTATTAACCTTGGTTTGGCAACTCAATTTGGATGTTGCTAATCAAAACTATCAAGCGTTGGCACAACAGGCAGAACAATCGCCGTTTATAATTATTGGAAGTGCGATAATAGGCGTCTTTACAACTATGTTAACCGCCGCATTTATTACTTTTCGCGCTAAAAGACATGTTTTACAGCTCGTATACTTTACCGGATTGTTAATCTTGTATGGCGTTTTAAGTATTGTATTGCACCCTGAAGCGTCTATCCTGATTAACGTATTGAAAGTATTGTCACCTGCACCGTTATGTTATTTCGGTTATTTAATCGCAACGCAATACCAACAGAAGAAGCAAATGCCGAGTCTTGCTGCTGAGTAATCTGTTAACGCTCAAAACCGTTAGCTACCCCCTTGCTTCGCAAAGTTAGAAAAACGCACTATTAACAAGTTCACCGAGCATCATGTGTTTGATGCTCAAATCAAATTGCCAGTGATTACTAGATAGCTTTACGCTTTACTATTTAAAAATAAGCCAGCATTGCTCTGTGCCGTGTGAGTCGGTTTTGCAAATAGTCCGCTTACATACGTTGCTGCTTGTTGTTGTATTAGTGATTGTACGTTCACAAGCGCTTCATCTAACTGTTTTTGCAGTTCAATGAGTTTCGTATTTTTTTCTGGGTCGTCATCATCTGAGGTGTTACGTAAGTCTTTTATTTGCTGCTGCAGCGACACAATGTGGTTAATTTTATCTTGTGTTTCATTTGGTTTAGCAGCATCGTGTTGCTCTTCTGTTTTCGCCGGTTTTTCGTTCTGTGATTCACTCGCTTTGTCTTTTGCGTCAGCGTTGGCGGTATCGTTTTTTGATTGTGTTATGTCGTCCTCGTTAGTGTGAAGTAATGTGTTATATCCTGAATAGCCCGAGGAAAGATTATTAATGTTCATAAACGTCCATAATTTGACATGTAAACAGGCAGTTAAGCAACTATTGTGCCTTTTATAAAAGCGGTTTTGGCTGATTATGCTTATTGCTATCTGGTAAGACCACTTGTAATCTATGAAGTATGAACATTTATTAATTGCATAATCCATGGCGAGCTTTGTTAAACAAGAAATTAAAATTAGTTGTGAAGATAATTATGTATTAGCCGCGACAGCTTATTTACCTGATAATGTAAAAGCAGCGGTTGTTATTGGGCCGGCTACCGGTATAAAACGTCAGTTCTATAATGCGTTTGCAGAATATTTAGCAGGCAATGACTTTGGCGTTTTAACGTATGATAATCGTGGTATTGGGCAATCAATTGATGGTGATATTGCGTCGCATACCGCGAGCTTACAATGTTGGGGGCAATTAGATAAACCTGCCGCCATTTCATGCTTACAGCAGTTATTTCCAAATACTTCGTACCATTTAGTTGGCCACAGCGCCGGTGGTCAGCTTATTGGCCTTGCCAAAAATGCGACCGAATTAAGTTCAATATTCAATTTTGCAAGCTCGTCAGGGCAACTGCGCAATATGAAACTGAAAGATCAGTTTAAATCACATTTTTTCATGAATATGTTTATTCCGTTTTCAAACATGGTATTTGGTTATACGAAATCCCAATGGTTTGGCATGGGAGAGCCATTGCCAAAACAGGTTGCGAAGCAATGGCAAACTTGGTGTAACGGTAGTGGATATGTAAAAACTGCATTTAATAAAACAGTTTTTACGCATTACTACAACGAACTTGCTATGCCAGCGTTATGGGTCAATGCCGTAGATGACTTTATTGCGACCTATGAGAATGTGCGCGATATGATGTCGGTTTGCCCCAACTTAGCGGCAAACACACTGACGTTGTCGCCAGCCGATCATAATTTAAACGAAATTGGCCATATGAAGTTTTTTAGTCGTCGCGCCAACACATTGTGGCCAATTGCGCTCGATTGGTTGAATTCACATGCTTAACAGTAATGATGCTGATTTATCATATTAAAAACAGGCCGTTACAAGGCCTGTTTTTATTTTAACAGCAACATATTGCAAGTCAGAGCGAAGCAGAACTGGCGGATTATTTTACTTTTTTGAATAGTTTTGTGCTCAATACAGGTCTATCACCATACGATTTATGATTAGATGGTTGAGTACACAACTTATGAAAGAAAGCAGCAATAAAGTAATTGTTGGCGCATTGCTTGGCGTTTCCGGTTTATTAATGGGGATCAGCACCTTGCTGATTGGACAAGATTTAAGTTTACAGCGCGTGCTGGATTTTTATTTGCTCGATGGCGTGATGAGTTCGCGCTATGCAAGTTTGCTAGCGGGTTTTGCATTTTTGGCTATGGCTATTCTTGCTTTGTTGAGTATAAAAAAGCGTAAATACCAAAGTGTTTTATCTGCTTTTTTACTCGTTATTAGCATAGCGCCGTTACTCACATTACTGGACAGTAGTCGTTGGATTGCTGATTTAGGCGGTTTTCCGGCGATTGGTTCTGGGCAAGGGATCATTAAGTATGCTGCGTTGTTGGCACTTGCAATTCACTTTATTTACGCCGATAAAATGACACTTCGTCAACAGCACGTTTTACAGCTATTTCCTGTTGTATTGGTGCTGTTATGGATTGGAGGCATGAAGTTTACTTTGCTTGAGGCGCAAGGCATTGAAGATCTGGTTCGTTCGTCGCCATTAATGAGTTGGATGTATTCAATTTGGTCTGTGCAAACCGCTTCAAATATTATTGGGGTTTACGACCTTGTTGCACTTAGTCTATTAATTTTATCTCTGCAATTTAAGCGTTTATTATTACCAGGTATTGCCATGGCAGGGGCTGTAATGCTAACAACACAAACATTTTTGTTTACATGGCCGGCAGCGTTATCGGGCGAGACCTTACTCACATCGGGTGGGCAGTTTTTAATTAAAGACTTATGGTTTATCGCAAATCTCGTATTGTATTATTATTTGAATAATAGTGATGAAAATACACGTTAGCGATAACGTGATTCAGACCTCTTAATGCCATTTTACAGCTCGAAATAGTCGTTTTTATTCATTTGGCCATTTAGCGAAGTGTTCTAATAAATAATCGATCGCAAGGCGTGCACGCAGTGGCATAAATTGTTTGTTTTGATACACAATCCAACTTGTTGCGCCAGTAATGCAATAGGGGGCTAATATTGGCACTAATTTTTTTTGTTTAATTGACTTCGTGAAGGTGCTGTCTGGCATGTAGGCTATGCCTAAACCTTGTTCACACGCATCAAGCACCACATTTGAATTGTTACTTTGCCAATTACCACTGACTTTAATGCTTTGCTTAATCCCATCAATATTAAAGGTCCAGTGGTCACTGTTTGCCAAAATGCAGCGATGACTTTTTAATTGATTCGGGTGATTTGGTGTACCGTACTTGGCCAAATAGTCAGGACTCGCAACAAGCATCATAGAGCGACTAATTAGTTTTCGCGCGATAAGGTTTGAATCATTTAATTCGCCATAACGAATCGCAAAGTCTATGCCGTCTTCTATAAAGTTAACCATGCGACTATTAAAGTCGATATCAATGGAAAGCTCAGGGTGGTCTTTGGCAAACGTCATAAGCGCGGGAGCGACAAAATTCTCAGCAAAGCCCCCTGCAGCACTGACTCTCAGAGTTCCGTTTAGTTGATACTGCTGCTGAGTAACTTGTTCATTAGCCTGTTGTAAGCCATTTACTAGATATTTGCATTGCTGGTAATAAAACTCACCGTTTTCAGTCAAGCTGATTTGTCGCGTGGTGCGGGCAAGCAATCGCGAGCCTAAGCGTTCTTCTAATCGCGATACTTGTCGGCTAATGTGGCTGGTGGAACAACCTAACTTCTTAGCCGCGGCTGAAAAACCACCGCTTTCGGCAACGGCAACAAATTCAAATATACCTTCAAAACTATCCATATAACGACTCCATTATAACAACCCGCTTTGTGTTAACGTTTTTTATGATAAAGCACACATTTGCGTTGATTGTTGCTAAATAGCAAAAGAGTTTAACTGATTTAGGTAATTATCATTGAAATAGAAACAATATAAAGTGGTTTTAACTGATTAAAACGCAATAAAGGTATTTATTATGAAAAAAGTACTTATTCCAGTAACAAATCACGCAACCCTGGGTGAAACCGACCAAGCAAATGGCACCTATGCGCCAGAGCTGACGCATGTTGTCCACGTATTAAACGATAACGGAATTGCGTTTGATATTGTATCGATTAATGGTGGTAAGGCGCCGCTTTATGGCACAGATATCGAGGGTGATGATGTGAATAACCAAGTACTTGGTGATGCGTCATTCCAAACGCAGATCAACAATACGGTGCCTGTATCGCAAGTTAAAATTGATAATTACGATGCAATTTTCTACCCAGGTGGCTTTGGGTTGCTGTCTGATTTAGCGAGCAATAAAGAAGTTGCGAGTATGGCGGCTAAACATTATGAAGCAGGTGGCATTATTGCTGCAGTATGTCACGGTCCTGCGGCATTGTTACCTATCACATTGAGTAACGGCGAACCATTAATTGCGAGCAAACAAGTAACAGCGTTTACCCGTGAAGAAGAGGTCGATTTTGGCACCATCAATGATATTCCTTTCTTACTTGAAGAAGCCTTAACACGTATAGCCGCGCAATATAGCAAAGTTCAACCTTGGGGTGAGTTTGTAATTGAAGATGGGCGTGTAATTACTGGGCAAAACCCAGCAAGCGCACATGCTGTTGGTGAGTTTTTGGCAAAGCTATTGGCAGAGTAATCGGCTAATACCCTGTTCAACAAGAAGGATTTAATATGAAGCAAAATCGCGCAGTAAACCGCCAAATTACTTTAGCGTCGCGCCCCCATGGCGCACCAATACCCGCGAATTTTAATTTAGTAGAAAGCAGCCTACCGATTGTTGGTGACAATGAAATGTTGCTTCGTACCATCTATTTATCGCTTGACCCCTATATGCGCGGGCGAATGAATGACGCAAAGTCTTACGCAGATCCCGTGGCGATTAACGAGGTTATGGTAGGTGGCAGTATTTGTCGTGTCGAAGCATCTAATCTCGAGGGATTTGAAAAAGGTGATTTGGTTGTCGCATTTGGTGGTTGGCAAGATTACAGCATTTCAAATGGTGAGGGCGTAATCAAGTTAGATAGCGCAATGACCAATCCATCTTATGGGTTAGGTGTACTGGGTATGCCTGGGTTAACCGCGTATATGGGGTTAATGGACATAGGCGCCCCAAAGGCTGGAGAAACCCTAGTTGTTGCGGCGGCAACAGGGGCAGTAGGTAGTCTTGTTGGTCAAATTGGTAAGCTGCAAGGCTGCAAAGTGGTTGGTATCGCAGGTAGCAAAGAAAAATGTGATTACGCTGTAAACGAGTTAGGCTTTGATGCCTGTTTAAACCACAATGATGCGGATTTAGCTGAACAACTGGCAACAGTGTGTGATTCGGGTATTGATATTTATTATGAAAATGTAGGCGGAAAAGTGTTTGATGCCGTACTACCTCTTTTAAATAGCAAAGCACGTATTCCATTGTGTGGCTTAATTGCGCAATACAACGCAACGGATTTACCACCTGGCCCAGACCGCCTTGGTTTATTAATGGGCAATTTGCTTGTTAAGCGCATAAAAATGCAAGGCTTTATTGTATTTGATGACTACGGTCATCGCTATGGTGAATTTCAACAAGCCATGGTGCCATGGCTTGTATCAGGGCAAATCAAATATAAAGAAGACAAAGTAGTCGGCCTTGAAAATGCGGTGTCGGCATTTATCGGCTTATTGCAGGGCGAGAACTTTGGCAAATTGGTTGTGCAAGTTGGCCCAGAACACTTGGATACAGAATAAACAGGAGTTGCTTATGATTACAGTCCATCATCTCAATCAATCACGCTCAACACGCGTATTGTGGTTACTTGAAGAACTGGGTATGCCATATCAAATTGAACATCATAAACGTGATGAGACAACGCGATTAGCCCCCGCTAGTTTGGGGGAAATTCATCCGCTAAATAAAGCGCCAATCATTGAACACAACGATGTTGTAATTTGCGAATCAAGCGCCATTATGGAGTACATTCTCGATCAAGACGAAACGCAGCGTTTACGCCCAGAAAAAGGCACAAAAAGTTATTACCAGTATCTTGAATGGTCGCATTTTGCTGAAGGATCGTTAGGTTTGCCGATTATTGCGACCTTGTTAATGCAAATGGAAAAACGTGATGGCACTAACCCTATGGATGGCTATATTGCAAAAGAGATTAACCTAGATTTAGGTTACATTGATGCAGTACTTGCTAAGCAAACCTATTTTGCTGGCAACCAGTTTACCGCTGCGGATATTATGATGACAATCACGTTAGAGTTTGCGGCTAATTTAAACTTGCTTGAAAACCGCGATAACATTACTCGCTATTTAGCAAATGTGCACAGCCGAGAGGCATATCAAAAAGCACGTTCACTTGGCTAACGATTATTGATACAAAAACACGCGGCTATGATTTACACTGGTCGCGTTTTTTTATTGATAATAACGTTTATGATTAGCAGTCACTATGTAGCAAAAAGCCCTAAAGGGGATTTTTTAGACTTAACCATTGAAATAGGGTTACCAGAACCGGATCCAGAACCCGGTGGCGATTTTCGCTGTAAAGTAACAATCAAAGCCTTCAAAATTGAAAAGTTTTCCTTTGGGGTTGATCAATTACAAGCTCACAGCTTAAGCATTAAATTACTCAATATGTTGCTGGTAGAAAAGCAAACGCAAGGTTGGCTATTCTATTTTCCTGATGATTTAGACCATGCGATGGATTTTGAAAATGGCTTTTTTTAGCCAGAACTAAAGCTTAAATCTTTCGATAAAAAAAGCCTTGTAGCACTAATACGTGACAAGGCTTTTACTTAACCAGAACTTGGGCTATTTATTTAGACGCGGCGTTACATCAAATGTGTGTAACGCAATGAGTAAACTTTGTTTAGTAAGCCACACCAATTCGCTGATTCAGGTATTTTGCTTTTTCTAGCTCATCAACAAACGCAACGGCATAGTCAGCGACAGAAATACGGCTCTGGTCTTGTTCGTCAACTAATAGTTGGTCGTCTGTCACGCGATAATTTTGCTGCTTATCGCCAGGGAATATTTCAGCGGCAGGGCAAATAAATGTCCAGTTTAATGGGGTTTGTGTTTGCTGGAACACCGTTAATGCCTCGCCTTGAGCAATCGCTTCATCTTTGTATTCTACGGGAAACTCAGGCGTATCAACCAGTTTTACATTTGGTGCAACGGTTAATGAACCTGCACCGCCCACCCAAACCAGTCGCTCAATAGCGGTATGTGGCAATTCGCTCAGTAATCGCCTTGCGGTGTCTGCCACTATGTTGTGATTTCCCAACGCGCGGCCACCTATGGCTGTAACAAATACGCTTTCGTCCGTAATTACATCTGAAAGGGAGCTGTTATCGGTTAAGTCGAATGGTTTAACGTTAACATCGGTCACGTCATAATTTTTGGGGTTTCGTACCAGTGCAGTCACTTGGTGACCTCTTGACTTTGCTTCTGCAACAATATGGCTACCAATCCAACCTGATGCACCTAAAACAACGAGTTTCATATTTTTTCCTCACAATGTGTTTGATTTCGTTGTGTCTAGATTAGAAGAAAACTATCATGAAATAATCAGGTTAAATTGAAATAGATTGTATCAATTGAAGTTACTAATTATGGATCGTATCAATGCAATTAAAAGCTTTGTTGAAGTTGCACACTTGGCAAGCTTTACCAAAGCAGCTGAGCGCCTGGAACTCAGTCGCTTGCAAGTGTCGCGGCATGTTCAAGAGCTGGAACAATGGTTAGAACAGCGTTTACTGCACAGAACAACCCGTAAAGTAAGTTTGACTCAACAAGGCGAGCGCGCATTAATCCGTTTTGAGAGAATATTGAATGAAACCAGTGCGCTGGTGGCTGAAAGCATTGCAAATAAAACAGAGTTGTCAGGAACCATTCGAATTTCGAGTCCAATTGGTTTTGCACAAACTATGTTAGTAGACGCAGTTAGCCAGTTTATTGCGCAACACCCGCGAGTTAAGATCGATATTCACGCCAGCGATAGCTTTTCAAATCTAGTCGAACAGCGTATTGATATTGCGCTTAGGTATACAAATACACCAGATGAAAACTTGATTGCACGACCACTTCTGAAAATTGGCGCATGTGTTTGTGTTTCGCCAAGTTATTTGGCAAAACATGGTGCGCCTTTAACACCGGATGAATTAACAGATCACCCTTGTTTGGTGCATTTAAATCACAACCAATGGCGCTTTTTTAATGACAATACACGTGTTGAAGTGAAGGTGTCTGGGCCACTCGTGTGTAATGATGTAACCACGATTGTGCACGCGGCGATAAATAGTGCCGGAATAGCATGGTTGCCGTTTGATATTGCTCGCAGTTACATACAGCAACAACAGCTTGTGCCTATTTTAACTGAGTATTCACTTGAAGCGAGTCAGTTGTGGGCCGTGTATCTATCACGAAGTTATCAATCTCCGCTTGTACGCGCATTTATCGATTTTGTATCGGATTCTTGGCAGCAGGATATTTTGCCAAACAAGTAGGGATCTGAATGTTCAGATCCCTTGGGTATGAAAATGGTTATGATCTCAGGTTTGGCTAAATTAATTTACGTTAGCCGTATATGTGTTAACTTCATCCGAGACCACAGTTTTAGAAGCGGTAGTTAAAGCGCAATTGGGCATTACGCTCTTTGCCAGGCATACCACCTAAGAACATGGCTTTTTCGTAATATACTTTGTCGAATAAGTTATTTAACTTAAGTTGTACACCCCAATTCTCAGCTTGGTAAGCAATTCCCGCGTCAAACACGGTATAACTTGGTACATAACCGTCAGGAATACCAAAGGAGTTTGAGTTTGTGCTGCGCTCATCAACATAGATGCCGCCAACGCTGAATTCAATCGGGCTTTCACTGGTAAAGACATAACTCGAATGAGTTAACCAAGCACCCGCTGTAACATATGGTACACCTTTTTGTCGCTCATCATCGTTATCACGGGCATCTTGATACACCGCATTGATATTTAGTTTCCACTGCTCATTTAAATAAGCATTTAAATCAAGTTCAATACCGTTTGTTTCTTCTTTACCATCATAGAAGTAGCGCGGTACATTCGGTGCTGAAACACCTTCATCAAAATCTGGGTTGTTATAGCGTAAATTAGTGCGACTAGATTCAAATATCACTAATGATGCAACCAGTTGATCATCGAGTGCTTTATAACGCATACCA
This sequence comes from Pseudoalteromonas spongiae UST010723-006, assembly GCF_000238255.3. Lineage (NCBI taxonomy): Bacteria > Pseudomonadati > Pseudomonadota > Gammaproteobacteria > Alteromonadales > Pseudoalteromonadaceae > Pseudoalteromonas > Pseudoalteromonas spongiae. The sequence continues at coordinate 1,281,349 of NZ_CP011040.1, read as the reverse complement.
ATATCATTACTGATAGATTCTGAATCTTTACGGTCACTTTCGTTGCCGTAGATAGTGCCAAGCACACTGTAGGCGGTTCGGCCTTTTGCGTGGTTTACAAATATCGACAAGTCGTCATTTATAAGGTAGGTTGCACCTAAATTATAAGTCATACCACTATCAGAGGTATCTTGCTTTGGTGTTGGCTCAGCGGCACTTGCGCGGTAACGCGGGTCTACACCAAAGTGCGCATAGCGCTGAGTGATTTCATTAAACGCTACGCCAATACGCGTAGTTAAACCAAAGTCAAAATACCCTACATGTTGAATACCTAACCCCCAAGCACTGACTTCTTTGTTGTAGTTCGCGGTTTTAAGCGGATCATAATCCTCGAAGCTGCCCGCACCCCAATTAGGTGTGCGAATATCAAAAATATATGGCAATTGACCACGATAAATTGTGTTGCCATCTTTGTCTTTAATTACTTTATCAGCGTCATAGATAGAATACTGCTGAAAGCGAATGTCACGGTCTTCATAATTTGCATTGACTAGTAATTCGTTGTCGATATCACCAATTGAAAAATCGTAACGTAAATCAGCAAAATATTGTAACGATTGCTCATTTGCAGTTACTTTTCGGTATTCTTGACGTCTTGCAGCAAATGGGAAAAGCTCACCGTCAACGACTAATGGTGCGCGCGGATCGGCATTTATAGTGCCGCGGCGGTTCCAATACACATAGTTATAGGCACCAGTTTGACGGGCAAACCCTGAATCGTAGTCGCGGTATTGTAATTGCTGGTTAAAGTAGAGGTTATCAGTGAAGTTAATATTGTGCGTTAGCTTTATACGAAACTCTTCACCTTCATTGTCTTTTGCCATCGGTGAAATGATGCCGTTATGACCAAAGGTGTAAGGCGTTAAGCCATCGTTAGCTGCAAGTGACTCTGCCAATTGTTGTCTTTGTGCATCGCTTAGCTGAATACCAACCCCGTTAGGGTCGTTTACTAAGTCAGTCCAGCTTACGTCGCCCGCGCCTTTACCGCCGACCGATTCGGCATTATAAATACGAATAGGGTGACCGATTGAGTCAACTCCAATGCCATCTTTAATATAGGCGGTCGAAAGCATTATATCGTGGCTGTCGCTAAATACGTATTTGAAGCTGAGGTAGGCTTCGTCGCGGTCGTTGTTTAAATCGCGATAACCGTCGCTGCGCGCTGATTTAACCAAAATACGGTAAGCGAGATCATCGGTGATTGCAGCCGTTGAATCAAGTTCCAGCGCATAGGTATTCCACTGGCCTAAATCGGCGGTCATGGTGTGAGAGGCTTCAAACTCTGGTTTTTTCTCAATCAGGTTAATAACACCGCCAGCACTGCCCATGCCGTATAAACCGGTTGCTGGGCCTTTTAATACTTCGATTGACTCAACATTGGTCATTGAACGGGTAGGGTTAAAGGTGTTGCCAAGGCCCGCGCCACCATACATGCCGTCGTATGTGTAGTTAGCACCAAGGCCACGGATCACTAAATTATCGCCAATGCCGTAATTGTTACCAGCTTGGGTTACACCACTGATGTTTCTGATAGCATCTTGTAAATTGTCGACAAGTTGCGAGTTAAGTAATTCACTGTCAACCACCACTACAGCCGCTGGGGTTTCCATTAACGACATATTCGATTTAGTAGCAAGACCCGAGTTCAATACCACTTTATTTTGGCGACCATAAACACTGACAACTTCAATGTCGTCGTTGTTTTTTACCTTAGCTTGGTTATTAGCAAAGGCTACTGAAGTTGGTAAAAGCGCTGCGCATGACAGTGCAATAAGCGAGAGATTAAATGATTTCATTGTTTAGATAATTGTATTTGTAACTAAGATGCAAATGATAACTGTAATCATTTGCTATATTCAATCGTTCAATATGACATTTAACATTAATAAAAGTAACGGTTAACGTTATTAACAAATGTGCTTATGGCGTAGTCAGATTGACTTACGGTTACAGGCAAGCTTTGGTTGTAAAAACCACTATTTGTAAAAGTACAATAAGTCGGTATGTGTAAAAACGATAAAAAGAAGCGCGGTGACAAAAATGATTTAGACCTAGATACACAAATTTATAGTTACCCCAACCATAAGAAAAGTAGAACAAAACTTTGTTTTATCTGTATTTTGGATTTTTAACCCCTTATACTCCCGTCCCCATATAAATTACATAAACTCAAGGATGATTTTAAGTGCGCTCGCTTCGTTTACTTTCATATCTTTTTTTTCTATCCGTACTGACCGCTTGTGGAGGCGGTGATTCTTCTGCTCCTCCGCCAAAGCCACCTATTGCAGATTTTGATGGTGATGGTATTGCGGATTCTCAAGATAACGATGATGACAATGATGGTTATTTAGACACCGAAGATGCTTTTCCAATGGATAGTGCTGAGTGGTTAGATTCCGACTCAGATGGTATTGGTAATAACGAAGATACCGACGATGATAACGATGGTGTGCTGGATGAAGATGATGCATTTCCACTTGATGCTAATGAATCCGTTGACTCTGACTTTGATGGCGTAGGGGATAATTCAGATGATTACCCAAATGATCAGTCGTGTTATTTGCAAACCGATGGTAACGGCAGCACATGTTATTTAACCTTATTAAAACAACAAACGAGTGCGCCGATTATTCGAGGCTCGAATGAATATATTTATTTCACCTTGAGCGATACATCGCAATTACTTGCTTTAAATACTGAAAATCAACATTTTGACACGCCGCTCAATTATGATAATGAGTTTGAATTAGAAGACTTTTTGATTCATCCAACACACGAACGCATTTATTTAAGATATGGTGATGGCTCAGTTAAATACTTCGATCAATCTAAAACATTAAAGCCAAGTCAATTTACGCTTACGTCTGAGCAAAAGCTTGTTGTTGCGGGACCTTATTTGTTCGTGTCTGACATGAATTCGGTATTGGTTTACGATGTAAACGGAATAGAGACTGGCTCTGCTCGAGTTCCTTATAATATCCAGTATGGTGTTTGGAATGAACAGAACTCGACGTTCTTTGCATCATTAGGCTACTCAAACCAAGTACATGCCCTTGGTTATTTTGAATTAAACAGCGATGGCGAAGTCACTATCGGACGTTATGAGTACCCAAGTAGTAATGTTCTTCCAAACACCCCGCTGTTTATTGAGTTGAACGATTCTCGGCTGATGTTTTTATCTGGAGAAATTTTCTCTAAGGAAGGCCTGAGTTATGCTGATAGGTTAGATATTAATTTATTCGAAATGATTCCGGTGAATGACGAACAATACCTTTCTACTCGTTATGTGGCTGGAAATACAACCTTTAGTAGGCTGGATAATGAATTTAACCTAATTGATATGCGCGAGCTAGAAGGTGCGCCAAAGGTGATATCTGGTCACAATGGTCAATTTACACTTATCACCGAAACGATAGACCACTTTAAGGCTCATAATTACGATTTAACAAATGACGTTGACGGCGACGGTATTTCGAACGAGTTGGATGCATTTCCGATGGATATTGCTGCGTCGTTAGATACGGACAATGATGGTTTTCCGGATAGTTGGAATGATGGTTATTCGCAAGTCGATTCCACATCAAGCCTGACTTTAGATCTATTCCCAGATGATAATGCTTGCTGGGCAACTGAGCATGATAATGGGCAGGGAGAGTGTAACTTTGGTGCTACTATGCCGAGTTTTACTCCTGAAAAAGTGGAAGCTGATGCAGATGGTATTCTTTACTTGTTCAGTGAGGAGCACAGTACGGTGTACAGGTGGTCGTCTGAAACGCAACACTACTTGAGTCCAATCAAAATTGAGACTGGTTTTATCGGCTCAGCGCCAATTGACATGGCTTTTTCTCAGTCACATCAACGTCTGTACTTCGGATATCAAGATGGGCAAGTTACTTTCATTGATATTGAAAATCCAAGTATCGAACTTGATTTAGTACAAATCCCTAAACAATTAGGTGGTCTTGCGATGGCCGGCAATTTTTTACTTGTTCAGGGAGGTACAGGTTCTTGGTCTTCACATTATATATTTGATAAAAATGGAAAAGAGACCGCAGCTAATCATTTTAGTCACTATTCTGACGATTATACGTGGAATGCTGAAAATGAACGAATGTACTTTTTCAGTCAACGCATGTTTCCTAATGACTTGGAATACGAGCAAATAGATCAAACGACAGGTGAGATTGTTGACAATGGAGACTCTCCGTATCACGGTGATTTTCAGATTTTACCGCCAGTAAGAGCGTCTAATGATGGAAGGTTTGTTTTACTTGGTAGTGGTGATATCTACGATGCCGATACTTTGAATTGGCAAATATCGATAGATGCCTTAAACGATGCAATTTGGCTAAGTAGCGGGGAACTTGTTACTGTAAATGCTTTGAATGAAAGTACATTTACTCTTACACGTCGAACGAGTGATTTAACAACTATTGAACTAAGTGATTACGAGGGCCACTTTATTCGCATAATAGCGGCTGCAAATAAAGTTATCATTATTAGTGAATTAAATGGCGAACTTACCTTTATTGAGTATGTTGCAAATAATGACACCGATGGTGACGGCGTTGATAATTTAACCGATGCCTTCCCGATGGATGTTGCAGCATCTTTAGACTCGGACAACGATGGTTATCCTGATGAATGGAATGACGGATATTCTGAGGCAGACTCTACCACAGACTTAACGTTGGATAGTTTTCCAAATGATAGTGCATGTTGGCTAGTAGAACACGACAATGGCCAAGGGCAATGCGATTATGCTGCGACAATGCCGAGTTTTGTTCCTGATCTTGTATTGTCCGATAGTGTTGGCGGTATCTATTTATACAGCGAAGAACACAGTAAAGTGTTTCGCTGGTCTGCACAGTCTAATGCATACACAAACCCATTAATTGTGGGTCGCAAAATGGGGCTATCAACAGCTGCACCAAAAAAAGTTGAGCTTTCACAAACGCATAACCGCTTATATTTTGGTTATGAAAGTGGTGAGATTACCTATGTTGATTTAGCAAATATTGGCCCAGAAAAACGATTCGCAAATACAGCTCACTCAGTGGGAGGCATCGCATCAGTTGGTAATCATGTGTTAGCGCAAGGTGTAAGTGGTTCTGCGGAGACAATTTACATTTTTGATGTTGATGGAAATCAAACGGATTATAAAGACTGGCACTATTATTCACGAGTTTATGCGTGGAATAAATATAATAACCGTGTTTATTACTTCCGAGATAATAGTTCGCCCAATGATTTAATGTACTTAGAAATGGACCAACAAACAGGAAAAGTAACTGAGTCGGGTGAAACGCCATATCACGGAGCTTATAGTATAAGACCACCAATCAGGGTATCGAATACTGGTCAATTAGTATTGCTTGGTAGTGGAGACTTGTATGATGCAAATACCCTAGAGTGGCAAAGCGCAATTGATGCATTCAGCGATGCGCTTTGGTTAGCTAATGGTGAATTAGTTACTGTAACGAATACTCAAGACAATACATTTGTGTTGAATCGTTACAATTCACGCTTTGATACAATAGAAAGTCTGAGCTTTACTGGTCAATTTATTCGTGTAATTGCTACTGATAATCGCATATTTATCGTGAGTCGGTCTAACGATGACATTTTATTTACCGAATACGTTGTAAATAATGATACCGATGGAGATGGTGTAAGTAATATCTTAGATGCTTTCCCAACTGACCCAGCTGCATCAGTAGACTCTGATAATGATGGATTTCCAGATCAGTGGAATTCGGGTTATACAGAAGCTGATTCAACAACGGGCTTAACACTTGATATTTTCCCCCAGGACAGTGCCTGTTGGTTAGCGGAGCATGATGATGGACAAGGTTCATGTGATTACAGCGCTACTATGCCTATTTTTGTTCCTGATGAAATCGCGTCAAATGGTACTGACCACCTTTACTTGTTTAGTAAAGAGTATGGAAAAGTTTACCGTTGGTCTTCACAAACTCAGTCATATACAAATCCAATTCAAGTAGGCAAAAAGTCAGCTATTTCATCTGTTTCACCTAATAAGATGACTTACTCGCCTTCTCATCAACGTTTGTATTTCGGTTATGAAAGTGGCGAAATTACCTATGTTGACGTAACGAACATTGGCCCTGAAATGCGGTTGGCGAATACTGCATCGGCAGTAAATGGACTTGCATCAGTTGGTAATTATTTACTAGCGCAAGATGCTAGCGGTGCTTGGGAGTCACACTATATTTTTGATAGAGATGGAAATAAAACAGATTACAAAGATTGGAATCATTATTCGCGTGTCTATGCTTGGAACGAGCAAAACAATCGCGTTTATTTCTTCAGTGACGGTACATCACCTAATGACCTTCATTTTGAAGTGATTGACCAGCAAACCGGAAAAATAACTGGGGAGGGTGAAACCCCTTATCATGGAGATTACAGCATTAGACCGCCAATACATGTGATTAACCAAGGTGATCATGTTTTATTAGGTAGTGGTGATGTGTATGACGCAGACAGCATGCAATTTGTAACATCGCTGACTAACACGAATGAAGATGCTGTGGCGTTTTCTGACGTGTTTGTAGTGGCAAACTCCAATTCAGAACTAAAAACCTATGATAGTGCATTTTCTATTCTCTTAAGCCAGCCTGTAAATGGTGAGCTGCTTGCCATTGAAAAGCATCACGAACAGCTTGTCGTCGTGTCACGCATTTCAAACGAGCTGCACTTCGAAGTTATCAACTATGGTGATTCAGACGGCGATAATATGCCAGCATGGTGGGAAATAAAATATGGGCTATCAGACGATAATCCAGACGATGCGATTGGCGATTTAGACAATGATGGACTATCAAATCAGTCCGAGTATTTGTTTAATACATCACCTATCGAGCGAGACACCGACAATGATGAGCTAAGTGATTTTGACGAAATTAACAGTCATTCAACCAAGCCATTGGTATTTGATACTGACGGCGATGGGCTAGGTGATGGTCAAGAAGTCTTAACAGTTGGATCAGATCCGTTAGTAATTGATACTGATGGTGATACATTTAGCGATGGTGATGAGGTATTAAAATACAACACGGATCCGCTTGATGCTGACGCTAAGCCAATCGCAATTAGTGCTTTTACTGAATCATTTGAGCAAGGTATCGACAGTGCATTTTGGCAAAATAGTAGCGACAGTGCTCAACCATGGCAATTATCAGATGCGCAGGCAAGTGATGGTACTAGGAGCATTCGCTCAGGGGAAATTAACCACAACCAACAATCAGGTATCACCTATTCAGCGTTGTTAATGGCAGGAAAGTTAACATTTGATGCTAAGGTATCTTCAGAGAGCTGCTGTGATATGTTGAAGGTATATCTGAATGACGTGTTTCAGCTTTCAATTAGCAGCCAAGCAGACTGGCAGAAAGACCTATCTATTGATATACCGCAAGGAGAAAATAAAATCGAATGGCGTTATACCAAAGATTCATCGGTTTCGGAGTCAGATGATGCGGTTTGGATTGATAACATTAAATTTGTGGGTCAAACAAATTAGGGTGTGATTGAATCCGCTACATAATACTAAAAGCCGCAATCAGTTGCGGCTTTTTTGTAACACATTTAAAGTGAATTGCTTTATTTCCAATAGCGTGAATGCTCGCCTGAAAAGTAGTGCGCAAATTGGGATAGATGCTGATATAAAAAGTCTTTGGTTGCGGTGACTTTTGCTGCCGTTTTTAAATCAGAATGATACAGCAACCATAAACTCCAAATTGAGGGTTTTACCGGTATATCTAAGCGGTAAAGATTTGAATTTTGTTGTGAATCGACTAAACCACAGGGTAATTTTGCAATACCTAATCCATTTTTAGTCGCGGTAACAAGCGGGCCGAGTTGATCAAATCGCGCGATCACATTGCTACTTGGAAAGTATTTGTTATGCCAATCGGCTTCAAATTCTAGCTCCCACAATAACACGCGGTGCTGTGCGCGTGAGGTACTTAAATAATCATCACTTGCATAGACGCCCCAATTTGAGGCAAACAGCTTTCTGCCGATTAAATCGTCTTGGCTCGGTGATGGGGTAAATCTAAGTGCAATATCGGCCTCTCTTGCACGCAAGTCTTTGTGCATTGAACCAATTAGTAAGTTGGTTTGAATATTGGGATAACGCGCATTGAACTCGTTAAGTGCGGGTACAACAAAGTCGTTTGCAAGTTCAGGTGTTAAAGCAATGTTTACTTCACCACTTAACAGCTGGTCTTGGCCAAAAAGCTTGCGTTCAATATTGCGCTGTTGTTCTTTTAACAGCGCGATATCAGGTAACACCGCTTTGCCGGTTTCCGTCAGCTGATAGCCTTTTGGCACACGTTCAAACAGCCTAACCTTAAAGCGTTTTTCAAATGCTTGAATACGCCGTGCAACGGTTGTGTGGTTAACCTTAAGTTGCTTGGCAGCGCCCGATAAGGTACCCGACTGATAAAGTGCAACTATGTATTGGTAATCATCATCTAAGTTCATCTGTGCATTATTGCACAATAAAAATGCGTAAATCACTAATTTTTTTAGCGCTAAAGTGGCGTAAAGTGCGTGTGTAATTAATTCAACTTTAGACAGGATGCTAATTATGTATACCCTTTATCATTTTCAAATTTCATGTTCTTCTGCAGTAAAAATGGCGCTAGAAGTTATTGGTGCAGAACATAAAACTGTGGTAGTAGATCTCTTTGAAGGCGGGCAGCACAACGCCGATTTTTTGGCTGTTAATCCACTTGGTAAATTACCAGTGTTGGTAGATGGCAGCCACACCTTTACGCAGGGCGAAGCAATTTTAATTTATTTGTCGCAAAAGCATAAAAATGCACACCTAATGCCTGATTTAGCAAGTGTTGATGGCATGGAAGCGTTAAAGTGGTTAAATTTTGTTGCCAGTAGTTTGCATGGCCATTTCACTAAGATATTTCATCCGGAAAAAGTGTCAACGGATCATGATTCGGTTAAGCAAAATGCTGAAGAAGAGATTGTTAAGTTACTTAATTTTGTGTCAGACCAATTAGCTCAATCGCCTTATTTAGCAGGCGAAAAACCAACCCTTGCGGATTTATATTTTGCGGTGATCTTAGGCTGGGGGCAGGTGTTAAGTTTTGAGCTGTTTACACGTTTCCCTGAATTTGAGGTATATAAAAAGCGATTACAAACGACTTTCCCGCAATCAGAAACCTTACAAAATATTTAAGCTAACCACCGTACTAACAACAGATGTTTAGTACGGTGTAACTCGTTACTTAAGGTTATTATCGTTAAGTAACGAATTAAAGCGGGTTTCGAGTTTGCCACCGATAATCGCAACACGCTTTTTCATTTCTGTTATCCATTTTTCATCACTCATCACATCTTTTGAAAACGTCATATCGCGTTTAGTGTGACCCACATACAACAAAGCATCGGCAAGTGATTGAAGTGTCGCATCTTTACTGTTTATTTTACTAAGCATAGGTCGCGCTTTTGGCATTATGTCGCGAAATGGGATATCGGCGAGAACGGAATTATCGTCTAGCTTAATAATTTTTGCCGTGTCTGTATTAGGCAGCACGTCATACAACACGTTTTGAATAACAGGCCACACAGTAAATACTGAGTTAGGTTTAGCCATCTCAATACGAGAAACCAGAGACAAGTCCTGCTGATTAACCGTTTCTGGATGCGTTGCTTTTAATAAGTGAAAACCGCCAAACACTAAAATCGCTTTTTGGTTAGACTGAATAATTGGTGTGAGTGTGTCGTAAAAGCCATCTACTTTGCTCGATGCAGCACGCTGCCAAGACTCGGCGGTGGCATTTTCCCAGTTAAAGTGTTTTTCTGCCAACAGTACCGTTAGCTTTTTGTCATCGGGCAATGTTTGATTTATGGCCCTGATTGATTGCAATAATTCTATATATCCGTCGCCAAGCCATGCGGTGAAATAGAGGGTTTCGCGCAGTACGTGTTTTAGCTGTGATTCATCAACAGCATCACCTTTAATATACTGATTTATATATTTTTGGTAATTTTGATTGCCAAATTCCAGCACAATAATTGGCTGCTGTGATACAACTCTTGGTGAGGTAATAATGTCACTTATTGCTGGCATAAAACCAGGGTAGTAATGGGCATCGCCAAGTGCAACAAATTGATGGGTTGAGAGTGCATCGACGACAACCTGTTCGCTTGGCTGTAGCTGTGTTTGTAATTGACTAATTTGCTCTGACGATAGATTTAGCGTCGCATTTTTCGGTAAGTAGTCGCATGCAGCTAAGCAGACAGCAATTAATACAATAGCAAAGTACTTCATGATAATCCTTGAGAAAATAGGGGAACGTAAGATTGTGAATAGGCGTTTGTTAATTTAGTCTGATTCATCTGGTTCGAGTGTAAAGAGCAGATCGAGCGCTGGCAGAAACACGCTGACGGTAAACAGCGCCGCCGCGAGAGCGTATAAATAATTTAAGCTGGTGGTATTTTTAATTAGCCATGAAATGCTCATACTTAGCCAAAATACGTTAAACAAAGTGATGTTTACATTTGGTTTAAGCGGTTTAGCGCAATACTTACAGTTGAGTGGCTCGCGATTTAATAATGCAAGGCGGTCACTCAGTTTAAGCGGCTTGTTGCAGCAAGGGCATGAGCGAGTAACGAATTCGTTTAACATGGCTTAATACTAAATTGCAATTGATAATCATTATTATTTAATGCTAAGCCATATGAAAATAAATTAAAAGGACTTTATAAGGGCTTTTAAAGCCTTGCTAGTGTCCACTATATTAATTTGCGTTATGTTGCCGTTATTGAGTGTTATCACAGTAACGTGCTCATCTTTTTTGGGAATAGTGTTTAGTACGTTGCCTTCTTTATCCATAATTACCGAATAAGCGAGCTTCTTCATTTTAGGAATAGCAATAAAGCGGCTTATAAGTGATGGCATGGCGCTAATATCGGCGTAGTATTGAACATTTGCAGCCAATAAATCATCACTTTTTTTATTTTCAAATGCCGCTTTAACAAGTTTGCTACTATCCATATCGTGACTGAATACCAGCCATTTTGTACTAGGTAAAAGTGTCTGCTTTTTATCAAATTGGTCATTAAGCTCGGGCAACGAGAGTGTTTGGCCTACGGTTAATGTCGGTTTTGCTGTTTCGGCAACACTAACCCATGAGGTTAAAAGTAGCGAAAAAACAGCGAAAATGTTTAGAAATCTCATAATATGCTTTAAATCCTGCTTTATTTAAACGTGGCGTAAAAATTTAAACTAAGTTCTGGGCAATCAGTTTGCCTGCAACTTATTTACGCTCCACAACTATTTACCCTTTAATTTGTACGTTTTATCTAACAGCTTAGATTAGGCTTATTTAGTGCCAAAAGTACAGTCTTGCTCGGAGCGTTTAAATACAGTTTGCATCCAAATACGCCGGTTTTCTTTAGTTTTAACTTGTTCTGGCAGCGGGTGAATTAACAATAGGTAATCGCCTTTATTCAAATCATCAACCGAAAATGAGGGAGCGCTGGGGTTATCTACTAAAATAGGTTGGATCACCGCGATTTTTCGTTTTTTTCGCAGGATTACCCGTTCAACGGTACCAAGGTGCGATGCAGAGTGAAAATGGCCATTTAAGTGCACTAGCTTGTGATTTGGGTGATTTTCTAATGCATTATGGATTGATTCAGCCATGGTATCGTCACGAACTACTTGGGCAAAATAGCGATTTAACGTACTTGGTTTAGTTGTTTCCTGGCGGTGCCCCATATTGGCAGTAAACTTATTAAAGTAAGCGCCCTCGGTTGGCGTATAAAACGACTGTGCCACTTGGTGTTTTCGTTCTTCTGGTAAGTTTTCTAATATTTCTAAGCCATGTCTTCCTGTACATACCACAGTATCTTTCGGTGCGTTTGCGGCAATAACAGGTAAACCATGTGTTTTTGCTATTTCAACAAGAGGGCGATAACTGCTTTGGTAATTATCCCATGCACGGCCAAAGTGGCGTAATGACCATTCACCAATTTCATCATTTAAATACGCATTTAGGTATGTTTGCGTATCTCGCTCAAATTGTTCTAACGAAAGGATGATTTTAGGGTTAGCTTTCAGTAGCGCTTGATAAATGTTTGCCTGTGCTAAATGATTACCTGGATGACGATGATTCTCACCAATAAATATCACGTCATAATCGCTCAACCCGCCAATGCTTTTTGCTAAATCAACAGTCTTAGGTCGCCCTGAACGCACATCGATCAGTTGATAGTCATACAAGCTTGTTAGCGGTGTAGCTAAGTGCCATTGGTTGTTGTCTTGCACAAGCGCGCTTACGGTTTTCTCATGGCTTGGCATATGAGTGCTTTGGCAAGCAGTTAGTAACATACTAAGCGATAACACAGCGAATAAAAGTTTGGTGCGTAGCACAGTAACCCTCTTAGTTTTCTTATTGATGATGGTAAATGGCTTACCATTTGGTAAGCCTTTTTGTTGAGATTAGATTAAAGCTAAATAGCGGCGCTCTACTTCTTGCCAGTTTATAACATTGAAAAATGCGCTAATGTATTCTGGACGGCGGTTTTGGTATTTTAAGTAATAGGCGTGCTCCCACACGTCTAAACCTAAAATTGGCGTTTCGTTATTCATTAGCGGGCTATCTTGGTTGGCAGAGCTCGTCACTGCTAGTTCGCCATTTGCATTTACAACAAGCCATGCCCAACCACTACCAAAGCGAGTTAATGCTGCTTTAACAAACAGATCATGGAACGCGTCAAATGAGCCAAATGTAGCGGTAATCGCATTTGCGAGCTCACCTTTATGAAGCTCACCACCAGTGGGAGACATCACTTGCCAAAATAAGCTGTGGTTATGATGACCACCCACATGGTCTCTTACAGCCCCCTGTAATGAGTGCGGTAAAGCAGCAATATTGGCTAGCAGCCATTCATCACTTTTTTGCTCAAACTCAGAACCAGCTAGCGCTTCGTTAGCTTTATTTACATAAGTCTGGTGATGCAAAGTGTGATGTATTTCCATGGTTTTTGCGTCAATGTGCGGCTCTAATGCATCATATGCATATTCGAGGTTCGGTAGTATAAATGCCATATTTATTTCCTTTATAATTTAGCGTTGTCCGCTAGTGAATCGTGTTGTTTTGAGCACTGATTGTGTTCATGATGGTATTTAACTTGCTGACGATATTCGTATCGTCGCCATATTGCTTTAGTAAAACGAAGCAATGGTGTTTTAGTTGTGAGAGATGCTTTAATACGAGGAGCTGATGCGAAGACTGGGTTGATGTAAAAATATGCGCGGCGCATTTGCATACGCTTTTGTAGCCTTCAACTAACAGATCGCAGGCGTTGTTGATATTTTGCTGTGCGATATTGGAATCTACTAAGTTTAAATACGACACCACCACAGCGGGAATATACTGATCCACAATCCAAGCTTCTGGCGGAGGTGAATCAGATTCGATTTCCGCCTCTATTTGTTCTAACGCAGTTAAACAATCGGCATAAAGAAGGTTAGCGTAAGAAAACTGGCAGCTATCGAAAGCTTGGTTACCTTTTGATACATGCTGTTGCCAAATTTGCATCACGTTATGAATACAGGTTTTAGTATCGGGCATCTCAAATAGTTAATTCAAATAAAAACTATTATCATTAATATTTAAATTATTTCAAGCGGTAATTTGATTTTAGCTAGGGGATATAATGGCTAAATTGGCAGTAGAAGGTGGTAATTGTCGGACTTTCACGTGTTTTGAATGCATAGTAGCGTGAGATTTGGTGGTTTGAACAGTCTCTCACGTAACGTTAGCACTTGCTCCATATTGGTATTTGCTTATGCGTATTTGTGCTGGCAATTATGGAGCAGCGCGCTTTAAAAATTGTATTGCAAGGTTTGCTTTGCATTTCGCTACAAGCGAATGGCTTTTGTCATCATCTCTTTACCTTCAGTTTCCACGTAATCTAAAAATACCTTGGCAATGGGCGAAAGCTGCTGCGATTTGGCCCAAGAGAAAGACCATTTGGATTGAATAGGTAAGGAGGATACGTTAATCACTTTCACATTATAGCTGTCGCCAAATGCTAGTGTATGAGCTGATAAAATGGCTACGCCCATGCCTGAGAGCACTGAGTGAATAATGGCTTCGTTACTGGCAATCGTCATACGAACATTAGGTTTTATTTGGTGCTTTTTAAAAAACTGCTCGGTGACGTAGCGTGTACCTGAGCCTTCTTCACGAATAATAAAGTTTTCCGCTGAAAACTCTTCTAATGAAACTTGCTTACGTTTTGCAAATGGGTGATCCGCATTGGCTATTGCCACAAGGTCGTTCGACATAAACTCAATAACTTCAAGATCCAGCTCTTGCGGCACGTAACTAAATACATAGAAATCATCTACCCCTTGCTCAAATCGCTCAATGACTTGTTGTCTGTTAGCAACGGTAAATTGAATGTCGATTCCTGGATAACGTTTACAAAACGGGCCTAATAAGTGAGGAATAAAGTATTTTGCTGTTGTGGCACAGGCGATGCGAAGTGTACCCGATTTAAGCCCTCGCAAGTTAGATAAGTGCATATCAAGCGCTTCGCATTGCTGCATTATTTGCCTACTTGTTGCCACGGTTGCCAATCCCGCATCGGTGAATTTAAGTTGCCGTCCTACTTGTTGATAAAGCGGTAAGCCAATAGCTTCACTTAATTTTTTAAGTTGCATAGAAACCGTAGGCTGAGTCAAAAATAATGATTCTGCTGCCGCTTTAATGCTGCCACCTTCATATACGGCTAATAAAATTTCAAGTTGACGAAAGGTGCCAATGTGCGCGTGTAATCGTGATGCCATACTCATTCCAAAACACTAAATTAGATAAAAATCTAATTTAAATATAGTTAATATCTATTTTTATCTAATCAAAACGGTGTGTAAACTTTTTTTGTCGCTTAATTTAATGGATGGGAAAGTAAAATGAAGAACCGAAGTTTTATATTGTCTCTCGTTACCTGTGCAATGCTGCTGGCGTTCTATGCGCTGAGCAGTCAAATTGGTCAGCCTCAGTTGGCATTTGTTATTGTTGCAGCGTTATTGTTTAGCTTTTCACTTTATTCACAGTTAGTCGCACGCAACAAGCTAGGCTTGTCTCGACCTGCCGCGGCCCACTATATGCAACGCGTGGAAGAAAAATAAACCATGATTATTGATGCCGTTGTCGCTTTTTTTATTTTGGGTATCGTTAGTCAGTTATTAGGTGCCAAAATAGCATTTCCTGACGGGCTGTATAAGTCACTGAGTATGTTTTTGATGATTGCGATTGGCTTAAAAGGGGGTCTTGCACTGCAAAAACACATCGATCCCGCGTTACTTTCAATGTCACTGGCAGTCGTTGCTTTTGGCCTTGTTTTACCGTTAATCGCATACCCTCTTTTACGCTATTTCGGACAGCTTGATAAAATTAACGCTGGGGCAATTGCCGCACATTATGGCTCGGTGAGTGTGGCCACGTATGCTGTTGCAATTGCTATTCTTGAGGCGAACAATATTTCGTATGAAGCGTACTTCCCGCTGTTTGTTGTTCTATTAGAAATGCCAGCAATTATTGTAGGCTTAGTATTAGCAAAAGGCAGCTTGAAAATCATCAACGGTGAATTTGTTAAAAAAGAGCTTGTGGCGAACCAAAGCATTCTGCTGATGCTCGGGAGCTTAATTATTGGTTATTTGGGTGGTGAAAGTGTTGCTAAATTATCGCCTTTCTTTATTGATCTTTTTTCGGGCATTCTTGCGTTGTTTTTATTCAAAATGGGGCTAATCGCAGGCAAACAGCTTGTATCGGTTAAAAAGAACAGTGTGTTCTTAATTAGTTTTGCTGTACTGATGCCAATGATTGGTGGCCTTGCGGGCATAGGGCTTGGGTTAATGCTTGGGCTAAGTAGCGGTGGTATTGCATTAATGGCAGTATTAGGCGCAAGTGCCTCTTACATTGCGGTGCCTGCTGCAATGAAACAAAGCTTGCCAGAAGCTAATGCTGGTATGTCGATTACCGCGTCGTTAGGTATTACGTTTCCATTTAACGTACTGATTGGTGTGCCATTTTTTATCACGTTTGCAGAATATCTTGCGGCAAAATAATCGTAAAATAAAAACGGCGAACCTAAGTTCGCCGTTTTTTAATTTTTACTAGTATTAACGCGTAACTTTTACACGCTTTTCAACCATCAATTTCGCTTCAATGCGACGGTTTTCACTGTGTGCTTCAGCTGTGTTTGCGTCGTTTAATAAACGCGTTTCACCGTAACCTACAGCGCTAATACGTGACTCATCAATGCCGTATGTATCAATTAACACTTGTTTAATTGCTTTGGCACGCTTTTCTGACAGTTTTAGGTTATAAACCGCGTTACCTGGGGCTGAGCTGTGGCCTTCAATTTGCACATTTTGCTCTGGGTATTTTTTCATAAAATCAGCAAAACGACGTAAGTCAGAGCTGTTTGGATCAAGTACTTCACTTGAGTTGTTATCAAACTGTACCGCTAATTTAATGCTGTCTTGCATGTTTTTAAACAGTGTACACCCTTGTGCGTCTGTTTTATCTGTCGTTGGTGTATTTGGACATCTGTCTTCGTTGTCGTTAACACCGTCGTTATCGCTATCAAGTACAATAGCGCAGCCAGTGCTGTCTACACGTACACCTTGTTTTGTATTCGGGCATTGATCGTTTGCGTTAATAACACCGTCGTTGTCGCTGTCAATTACCGGCGCTGCTTTAGGAGCTTCGGTTGCAGGCGCACTGTTACCGCCAAACTGATAAAGTAGACCAAGTTTACCGCTGTAATCTTTGTGATTTTCGCCAAAGTCATGGTAAGCCGCCACTTCTGTAATTACCTTCCATTTGTCGGCTACTGGCCAATGCATACCGACACCTAAATTACCTAGGTTATAACCTGTATCAAGTGATTCGTGTTTTAAACCTGCAAATACGTATGAATTGCCTTGGAATGGGAAGAACATCGCATCTAAACCGTAGCGATGACCGTCAATACTTTCTTGACCTGGATATGCTTCTAAGTCGATGCGTGCATATTCAAAACGACCACCCCATGAAGGCGTGAAACGTTCCCCAAGCTCTAAGCCCCAACCCCAATCAATGCGGTCTTTTGGCATTGCTTGGAATTTATCTTTGTCTGCATAGTAATATTCGGCAAAGCCACCAAGCCAGATTTCCTTATCTTCAGCAAGTGATGGCATGCTTGTTACAGCTGCCAAAATAGATAGCGCAAGAGTGTGTTTTTTCATTTAATGATCTCCGTTTTCTCATGTAAACGTCATTTAGTTTAGTAGATTGCTGCAGTGGCGAAGTAAATATGTTCGTTCTGCTTTTTTATGAACTTGCATACAAATTTTATGCCTATTATTTTTCATTTATATTTCAATGGATTAATAAGGATTCTTAGCTTTTTAATAATAACTGTGTAAAGAGTTACTCGGTAAAAAAGTCGCAATTTGTAAGTTTTACATTGCTCAGTGGTGCACAAGGCATATTGTAAATCGGTACAAGCTGGGTTTGAAAGCAAAAAACGGCACTATGTTGTGGTTTTATGATTAGATGATGGTATTACACACAATGTGTTTATAATCCGAACTACAATGGGGAGTGAGGGTTCAATAGACCCTCAATTTATAATATGGTACAGCAACATAAGAAAGCGAAAGTGTTAAATATCAGCTAATCGCTGTAGCAACTCATCGGTTTTGATTAATCCCGAAATGGCTTCACCATTTTGTAGCAAGATAGTAGGCGTTGCACTAAAGCCAAATCGCTGTGCCAGCTGTTGCTGTGTAACTAAGTTATTCTCACAGACGTTTGTAACATTACCTTGGTAGTGGCCAACTTGCATTGCTTGGTTCATGGCTTCTTGTGGATTGCGTGCACACAGAGCGGCGGCGGTTTTTTCAAATGCGCTGCTGCCGACTTTGCCTCGTGGGATCATTACATAGTCAACCGTAACGCCTTGACGATTGAGTTCCTCAATTTTTCCATGCAATTTGCGGCAAAATGGGCAATCGATATCGGTAAAAATCGTGATGACATGCTGTTCGTTACTTGCTTGATAGCTTAGTAGTGCATCTCTAGGCAAGGTTTTGATAAGTGTTACACGTTGCTGCTGCTTTACTAATTCAGTTAGATCTATTTTGCTTTCGGTGTCGATAACTTGTCCTAAATATAAATATTTACCATCGGGGCTTGCGAAAAACGTATGGTTTTGTGTTGTGACTAAGCGGAGCTCATTGTTATAGGGCTCGACGGAAAACTGTGTATTTTCACCGAGTAAATCAAACAACTTTTGTTTTACCGCTGCAAGAGTCGAGTGATTATTTTCGAGTGGTTGCACTGTTTGTGAGTGCACAAACGCAGCGCAAAAAAAGAGTGAAAGTGTGAATAATAACGCGATAATTCGATTAACTGATTGCATATAATTAGCCTATTAAAATTGGATTAGGCCAACTTACAAGGTCACCGCGTTCGACGCATTTAAAACTATCTATAATCATCTATAAATAGCTATAATTTTTTTAATATTAATGGCTTATAATTTTAAGGGTAAGGCAGATTTAAGTGCGCATAGTGCGTTGTCGTAAGCCAAAAATATCACTATGCAAGGTGCTATTTGTGAAATTAAAACTGGTTGGCTGATTTAGTTGGTGGCAAAGCGCCAAGTGTTCAGCACTTTGCTCTGTGTTGGCTTGCTGCTTGTTATTTGTCACTATTGTTGCAATAAGAGATTCTCTGTTAACTGGGTTATGCTGAGTCGTGCTTGCAGTTGCTGGTTTGTTGGTGATAATCGTCGCAATACGCTGATTGACTACTTCACTGCTGCACACGGCTAAACTTGAATTAAGCAGTGCTTTACTTTCAATTGCATAGTTGAGTGCATCATTTATTTCACTGTTTTCTAATGATATACGGCTTAATAGGTCGAGTGCTTGCGTACGATAATAATCTGAAGTTGGCGTTTGATTAATAATCTTAAACGCAAGCTGATTTGCTTGCGTGAGCTCTTTTTTGTGTAATTTCACTTCAGCGAGCAATAGTTGCGCCTCGATGGAGTCGGGGTTTTCTTGCAAACTAAAGTTAAGCCACTTTTCGGCATTCTCCAAATCACTTTTTTGAAAAGCGATTAGCGCATTTGAGTAGCTGCTCATTGCCGGCAATAAATTTGTTGTAGGCGGCGTATCGCTATGTGATACCCACATAGCACAGGTAATTGTTGATACCATTAAGGTTAGGCTAGCAGCAATGGCGCGCAAAGGCAGCTGTGCTCTTTGAACCGGCGTTACCTGTGTTACCGTAGCTTGCCAAATATAACCTTGATTAGGTTGGGTGCGAATAAGCTGTTGCTCTGGTGCCAGTTTACGCAATTCACTGATCACTTGGAAAAGGCGGTAGTCTTGCACGTCTTCACTTTGCCACAGTGCCTTAAACAATGCGTGTTTTGATATTAACTGCTCTGGCTGTGTTAAAAAAAACAGCAGTGCCTGTGCTGTTTTAGGGCGAATCGGCTTTTCTTTACCTGATTGCGTTAAGGCAAATGTTGTTGCGCAAAACGTGAAATCGAGAAATTGATAAATAGCCATAAATAGTCCTTAACAGCATCTGTTTGTTTTTTCTTTAGTGTTATAAAGATAAAGCAAGGTTAAGGCAACCGCTGCTCTATTTTTACCCGTTATTTATTTCATTAGGTACAGGGTTATTGGTAACGCCAGCACCTACTGAAACTGGGTGGCCATATTTATTTTCCGAATCGGTTCCTTTGGCGAAACCTAGGTATAACATACAACCGATAGGACCAATCACAGGGATCAGACTCAAAAACATCATCCAACCCGACTGATTACAATCGTGCCAACGCTTTATGTGAATCATTAAGGTCATCCAGGAAATCACACACAGGGTGAAAAAGAATACTAAGAAAAAAATCGCTTCAGCGTAAACGGGCAGGCTAGAATTGGATTTAAAGAAATTATTTAATGCGTTAAATAACCCTAAGCATAATACTACGTAAAGCAGCGATATACCCCAAAACATGCTTCGAGTAGCACGTCCTCGCCACGAAAAGAACAAGGTATGAATTGGTATGTTTAGATTTTTCAGAGTCCATAAATTAAGTAAAAAGCAGGGAAATAAAATATTAAATTTTAATAAATTTAATACGCTCATCGTATCGTTATAATGTTTGTATAAATAAAGTAAATCGCCCCATAATGTATATTGCGCAATTTGAATAGCAGAATAAAACACGCTCGAAAATAACGACAGCGCAGCAAAACTAATTAGCCAAGGGCGACCTGGAATATTGCGAAGCATAAAAGCAAGAATTACGATGCCACTAGCAAAGATAGGATTTGAAAGTAAGTAAGCAATTTGAAGGAAGTCTTCCACACAATAAAGCGCATGAGAGCAGTTCATTACAGTCCTTGTAGTGATTTTAAATAAAATGTGGCGTTAGGCTACGCTTTAAATAAATTTTGTCAATTAAATCAATTGTTAAATTAGTCTTGGTAATTAGATTGCAAGGTGTCTAACTGGCCTGACGAAAGCAGTGTTTGAAGCGCTGAATTCAGTTTGTCGAGCAGTACTTTGTTGCCTTTTCTGACCGCAATGGCAACGGGGGTACCGCGATAATTTGATTGCACAATTTTAACTTTAACACCGTACTGTTTAGCGAGGTACAGCCCCACTGAACGCGGCATAATAGCAGCGGTAGTTTCACCGTTGGCAAGCATTAACATCGCTTGCTCTTTTGACTCAGTTTGGATTAAACGAAAGTTATCTTTTATATGCTTTTCTTGCCATATGGTTTCGGTGAGCGAGTGTTTGTCGCCGCTAATTTTTTTTCCGTAGAGGTCACGTACAATTTCAATGTCTTTACTGTCTTCTTTTACAAACACTGTGGTGTAGCGAAAATAATAGGGTATGGTGAAATCAAAGTACTTTTCTCGCAGCGGATTGATTTCCATTCCAGTGACGCAATCAAGCTCGGCAAAACGTAAGTGGTTTACTACCTCATCCCATGTATCTGCAACTAAATACAGTTCTTGATTAACTTGCTGTAACACACGCGTCAGCACATCGTAATCAAAGCCAGTGGGTTGGTTATTCTCGATAAACTGAAAAGGCGGATAGCCTGTCGCCATACCACATTTAATATTATTCCCCGTTTGTGCAGTCGCGGTGTAGGTAAAAACTGTTAGCAAAAAAACCATAGCAAAGCGGAAAAGAAACGTAGTCATTATTTACAAGCCGGTAGTCAAAAAGGTGCAGCGCAAAGAGAACGCGAGTAAAAGGTAATTAGCGACACAAATTATAGTTTAATGCGCGCTAAAAATTAACCGCGTTTGCGTTTAAGAATTAGCGCTACATCAAAGAAATTGCATTTAATAGCGATATTGTTCAGCTTTCACACAGCTAATTGCCTTTGCCTTACGTTAACAAGGTTATTTTAGCAATAAGCTGCAGCAAACCGTTTCTTAAGCTTTTCTTAAGTATTGCCGTTTAAGGTCTAACAAATAGAACGCTCTAGGTAGTCACAGCTGAGATTAATAATGCTGACAGATCTTAAAAAACATCTAATGCCGTATTTGGTATTAACTTTGTGTGTGCTAGGTGTACTTAGCACTTTTCGTTTGGGCTTTAGCCTTTGGCAGTATCAACACTTTTCAAACCCCAACGCGTTGTTAAATTTATTAATTGGTGGATTACGCATTGATTTAAGTACGTTGGGTTATTTACTGCTTATCCCTGCACTTATCTCACCGCTTGCATTAAGTATTAAAGCGCTAAAACCAATATGGCTAGCATGTCTTAAAAGCTACTTAGTGCTAATTCTAACAATCTTGGTGTTTTTAGAAATGGCAACACCCATGTTCATAGAAGAGTATGGCTTGCGACCAAATCGTTTGTTTGTGGAATATTTGGTGTATCCAAAAGAAGTGTTTTCAATGTTGATGAGCGGGCATTCTGCCGCTGTTTTTGTAACACTTATTTTATTGGTCGCTGCAATTAAGTTAATTGTGCTGCCGCTAGCCAATTATTTTGTGTTTAAAACTACTGGGCAAACTCACGCTACAGCAAAGGTTAAACTCGTCGCTATTTTACTGTTACTTGCTGCACTTATACTGTTTGCACGTGGCACGTTGGGACACCGACCTATCAATCCCGCGTATGTGTTTTTTTCAAATGATGCGCTAGTGAATTCGCTAACGCTTAATTCCACCTATAGTGTATTCCATGCAGTTAAAGCGCTGCTAAATGAAAAAAATGCGAGCAAACTATATGGCGCGATGCCTGAGCGCGAGGTTATAAACATTGTTCGTCAAGAAACAGGCTTACCAACATCGGCTTTTACTTTACCGAATAATCCATTGTTTAAAATACAGCAACCTAGCTACCTAGGTGCGAAAAAGAATTTGGTGATCATTTTAGAAGAAAGCCTCGGCGCCCAGTATGTTAAACGTTTAAACGGCTTGCCACTGACACCTAATATCGACAGTTTGTATCAACAGGGATGGGGGTTTGACAAGCTTTATGCAACGGGCACGCGATCTGTACGTGGCATTGAGGCCGTTGTTACTGGCTTTACGCCGACGCCTGCAAGGGCGGTGGTTAAGTTAGACAAGTCACAGAAAGGTTTTTTTACACTTGCAAGTTTGTTGCAATCTGAAGGTTACAACACGCAGTTTATTTATGGCGGTGAAAGCCACTTTGACAATATGAAAAGCTTTTTTCTCGGCAATGGCTTTCAAACAATTGTGGATTTTGATGATATTGATAAGCTAAATTTTGTCGGCTCTTGGGGTGCAAGTGACCAAGATGTGTTCACACAAGCGAATACAGAGCTTAATAAGCTGGCGTTACAAGAAAAACCGTTTTTTAGCCTGATTTTCACTTCAAGCAATCATGATCCATTTGAAATTCCGAACGAGGCGATAAAACCGTTTGATTACACACCATCTCAGCTTGCTCAGTATGATGATAAAGAGCGCGCAAGACATAAAGCAATTCAATATGCAGACTTGGCCTTAGGTGAGTTTATTAATACAGCAAAAACCCAATCGTATTGGCAAAATACGCTGTTTTTGATTGTTGCTGACCACGATGCTCGCGCGTTAGGTCAGGCTCTAGTGCCGGTAAACAATTTTCATATTCCAGCGATTATTTTAAACAGTGAGTTTGATAATCAGAGCTATAAAGCCATTGCTAGCCAAATTGATTTAGCGCCAACCTTGCTGTCATTAATGGGGGTAACTAATCAATCGCCTATGATTGGGCGCGATTTAACACAAAGTACCACAACTGGCAGGGCATTAATGCAGTATGCGGATAATTTTGCCTACTACAGTAATAAAGGTATCACCATTTTGCAGCCAGGGAAAAAACCGAAAATGTTCGATTTTAATAGCGCAGATAATTATATGAGTGAAAAACCACTCGATCATAATGAGGCGAAAGTGGCGTTGGCACATGCGCTTTGGGGCAGTTTAGCATATCAAAATGGCTGGCATGCCAATTAGTTAGCGTCAAGGTAAGCTAATTGGCACACGAATCACATGCGGTGTTTTGTTTTAAAACGTAATTGCGTATTTTTCTTTGATAAGAGGAATAAGCCTTTTTGATATTGCTAAGACCTCTGGCTTGTCTTTGCGTAAATAAATTTCACCATTTTGATATGCCTGCCACTGAGCATTTTCAAATATTGCTTTGCCGTAGGTGTTGCTAAGTGATTGCGCCACACGTGTTTGTTCAGCGCTTGCAGTTAAAATCCAAGCGAGTTCTAGGTGGTTATCACCGAATACGGCTTCAATTTTGCGCGGAAAACCAAATGCCGAAAAATTAAAACAGTTAACTTGTTTTTGCGCATTAGGCTTGGTTAACAACCAGGGTTTAGTGTCTTGAATCACCAGCGGATGGCAGTGCTTTTCAAATATGGGCATAAGCGCATCAATTGACGCACCAAATTTAAGTAAGGTATTTAACGTAACTTCACTTTGCTGGTTATTGTTGATATGTGGGTTAGACCATACAAACAAATTTGGGTGAAGCGCATCCTGCCCGATTAAGGTAGCACTGTTGGTGTCTGTATTTAACCACAATAGATGATTGCTGTGTGCTCGATACGCTATGTACTCAGCATATTTGTCGCTTAAGCCGGTAATGGCATTTTCACTGATATTATTTGTGTTAATGTGCGCAACCTTACCGTCGGCGATTACAATAGCAGCCTTTCCGCCGTGTTTTACAGTGTCACATACTAAATGTTGCTCTGTGTGTTTTGCGAGTGGAAAGCGCACTGGTAAGTTAGACAAAACGCGCACGTTTGTTTGGCAATTTTCTTGCAATTTAGTTAGAGATGAATCAAATGATTCACTTATCGAAATATCAAAAATGCTGGCTGGTACGGCGCTAGCGTTCGTTGAAAAGGTAATAGCGAGTGTACAAAGTGCGAGTAAAAATTTGTTCATAGTTGTTTGTTTAGCTGTTGTTTTTAACTAAGTCGCAAATTGTTTTTAAAAGGTTGCAATATTTTTTTGACGAAACAAAAGCTTAAAAAACAAAAAGGCCAGCAAATGCTGGCCTTTTTTCGTCTGTATCATGTGTGTTAGCGTTTAACGCTTAATCTGCTTTAATAAAGCTTTTGATTGCTTGTAATGAATCAAACCCTTTGTAACCAAGAGATTTTAATTCATCGTTTACGCAAAATAGCACGGCGCTGTCTTTATTCTCTTCTTCTTCAGCCATATCTAGGCAGAATTCATAAGAATCTTTCACTGTTTCTACGCTCGCTTGTTCTTCGCTTGCCCAAACTACAGTGCTTGCTAATGCCAATACCATTAAAAAAATCTTCATATTTACCCTTTTTCAATTAACTGGATTGATATTTTAACACCGACAAATTAGGGCTATTTTTGTTTTAAGTAAAACGATAAATAATTGTCGTAAAGGTAAAATTTATTTTGCATTTATGTAGAACGTACAGAGCAACACGCGCTAGTTGAGATAGCCAAGCAACATTGTTATTAAGGCAAGAAAAAAGGTTAGCTGCGAATACTAACCTTTCTATTTTTTAAGGAGTTATCGCGTTATCACTACATTGCAGCGCGGAATATCTCTGCAATTTCTTCAGATGTAGCTTGTATTGGGTTAGTAAATCCGCAGGCATCTTTTAGCGCATTTTCAGTAAGTGTAGGAATATCGTCAGCTTTTGCGCCTAATTGCTCAATACCTGATGGAATACCAACATCACTGGCTAAGCTAACAATTGCGTCAATTGCTGCATCTGCACCTTGTTGTTCGCTTAAATTGCTCACATTAACGCCCATTGCTTTTGCAACATCGCGTAAGCGACCTGGAACCGCTTTAGCGTTAAAACGTTGTACGTGTGGTAATAAGATTGCGTTGCATACACCGTGAGGCAGATCGTAAAAACCGCCTAGTTGGTGCGCCATCGCGTGTACATAACCAAGCGATGCATTGTTAAACGCCATGCCTGCCATAAATTGCGCATAGGCCATTTGTTCACGTGCTTCAATGTTCTCGCCATTATTC
This sequence comes from Pseudoalteromonas spongiae UST010723-006, assembly GCF_000238255.3. NCBI lineage: Bacteria > Pseudomonadati > Pseudomonadota > Gammaproteobacteria > Alteromonadales > Pseudoalteromonadaceae > Pseudoalteromonas > Pseudoalteromonas spongiae. The sequence goes on along the minus strand of NZ_CP011040.1, from coordinate 1,255,706 downwards.
ACCGCTTCGCGCAAATGTGTTTGAATTAGTTCAATCGCTTTAATTGCGACAGCATCAGTGATTGGTGTTGCTGCAATTGATACATACGCTTCAATTGCATGGGTAAGCGCATCCATACCGGTTGCGGCAGTAAGCGATGCAGGTTTTGCCAGCATTAGCTCAGGATCGTTAACCGATACTAACGGCGTGGTGTGTTTATCAACAATGGCCATTTTAATGTGGCGCTCTTCATCGGTAATAATACAAAAACGCGTCATTTCTGAAGCTGTACCGGCTGTTGTATTAATTGCGATAAGCGGTAGCATTGGTTTTGCTGATTGGTCGACCCCTTCATAGTCGCCAATTTTGCCGCCATTTGCAGCAACAAGCGCAATACCTTTTGCGCAATCATGTGGCGAACCACCACCAAGTGAAATTACAAAGTCGCAATCATTGTCTTTTAAAATACTTAGGCCATCGTTTACATTGCTAACGGTAGGGTTTGGCTGGGTACCGTCAAATACCGCCGTTGCGACATCGCGCTCGTTAAGCAGCGATTGAACTTTTTTTACAACACCAATTTGGTTCAGAATTTTATCGGTTACTATCAGCCCTTTTTTAAATCCTTTTGCTTGAATATTATCAGCGGCATCTTTTAAACAACCTGCACCCATTAAGTTAACGGTAGGAATATAAAATGCAGTAGTCATAATGATTTGTCCTTTATTTAGTGAGAGTTACTTTATTGCTACGGTGATTGTCACATGCGAAACCTTTCGCCTTTTTGATTTAAAACAAATACCGCGCTTAGAACACTTAGACTTTAATCTAATGCGCTTGTCTCGGTGTTTATTTGGGACATTTAGAGTGGCTGAAAAAATAAAAAGTGCTAGAAAAAATAATCAAACCTTCATACGTTGTGACACGTTTTATTACATTTAACGATTCCATCTCGTTTACGTTTTGTTTTATCGTATTTGGCTTGTTTATTGAAATTGGGTGGCGTTTAAATAGTACACAATAATAAAAAGGGAAAACATAATAATGACAGACCATATTCAGCAAGGAACGTCACGACGCCAGTTTATAAAAAGCGCTGCGTTTGGCACGCTTGGCGCATCTTTTGCGTTAACCTCAAAAGTAAATGCAAAAGAAAGTAGCGGCCTAGTATCGAACAGTTTTGACGAAGCGCCTTTTTTACCTGTACCTAAGCATGCACCCGCGAAAGAAGGTGTATTTCAGGTGTCAAATGAACAAGGAATTTACTATTGGGATACCGGTGGCAACGGACCCGTAGTTGTTTTGGTGCATCCAGGGCGGGGCAGTGCTTATTCATGGCCGTATCAACAAGATGCATTTGCGCAAGCTGGGTTTAGAACCATCGCATATTCAAGGCGTGGCCATCAAGGCTCGCCAATTAAATCGGCCGAGCAGCCTAGTACCGATGCCGATGATTTACTTGCGCTGATTAACCATTTAAACATTGGTAAATTTCATATTGTTGGCTTAGCAGCTGGTGGTTTTACCGTTACTGATTTTGCCGTTTCATTTGCAGACAGGTTGTTAAGTATCACCATAGCATGCAGTTTGTTTGGTATGTGGGATAAGGATCTTGATACCCGTTCAGATTTTATCTTGTCGAAAGGGTTTGCCGATTTGCCGCCTGAATTTAAAGAGCTGGGTCCCTCGTATCGCTTTGCTCATCCTGAGGGCGTAAAAGCGTGGATAGCGATGGAAAAACAGGCGAAAGAGCCCGGTCTTAGAAATCGTCAGAAAGATAAGAATACCGTCACATGGCAAAAGTTACGGGATCTTAATTTACCTATATTCTTTCTAACAGGCGGTGCAGATCTGTATCAACCGCCTGCTCTGATGCGCGCTGCAGCAAGGCAATTACCGGGTTGTGAAACCTTAGTGGTGGCAGAAGCTGGACATGCATTGCAATGGGAACAGCCAGATGTCTTCAATCACGCTGTCATTTCGTTTCTAAACAAAGTAACTGTGTAACAGACAATTAATGACGAATTAAAGCGTATTGACCTTTGTGGTTTAAATTTTGTTCAAGTCAAAAAGTAACAACAAAGAACAAAACGCTTTGAGGTCAGCAGACGCAAATGATAGATGCAAATTTAACGGTTAAGGCTTTATTTTTCCGATTGATTTTTATACTATCAAAGCGCACATGCAAGTTATCAAGGAGTGATAATGAAAATTAAGCTACTAATTGTTACCCTACTTATTATGTTTGTTACTAAGGTGCATTCGTCACAGACGACCCTTGTGCAAAAGTCAGCTGAGTTTGCTAAAGCAAGCGAAGGTTTTCAGTTACATTTACGCGAAAAATTTTTCAAATCTGAGTCTATTCCGTTTCAATCTAACCAAATACACCTAGAATTTGGCAGCCAAGCCCCCTTTAAAGATTATGTGCTTGAAATAAAAAAAGGTAATAAAACTTGGTCCAGTGATCTGGTTTTATTTAACCAACAAGACAATGTGATTGATTTTAATGCGTTGTTATTTGGCTTACTCATTGATCATAGAGATATTCTTCATTTAACTGGGCAAGCCGGTTATGATTTTTACTTAGATTTGGAAAATAACCTAGGGGAAGATTTTAAACAATTTCACAACCAATACCAAAAAAGCCTAGAAAGCTATTTGAATTTTGTTGCTTACTCACGTGATTTTACGGTGTATCAAAATCGCATTATGCCGCCGTCGGATAAGTTAAAAGCGTTAGCAACAAAGGTTAAAGTTGTACCGCCTGTTGAGCATCAGCAGTTAATTAGCCAATTTATTGATGCGATTAATAACCAAAATACTGCATTTTTAATGGCGCAACACAATCCCAATGCAAGCCAACGAGAAATAGACATTTATTCGCGAGGCTTAAATGTGCTTTATGAATATTTTGATAAGATAGGTAATCCGAGCGATTTCAAAATAGTGCAATCGAGCGATCTTAAAACCTATTCAGGCCCCAAAAAAACCTTTTATGTAATCGAGCTACTCAACCATCAAGGCAGGCACAAAGTCGAGATGGAGTTTTTCTTTGCTGATATGTACGGTGAGCGATACATTGGCGAATATGACATCACCGGAGTGCATTTTAGCTAACAGCTGCAATAATACCAATTCACTTAAATAGCTGATCATCCTAGCGGGCTAAATATCATGCTAACTGCGTTAGAATTTATCAATGTAGAACAACTACATAAGAAAAATTCCGCATTGTTACCATTTCATTTATCCAGCGCTATCTGTGATCACATACTTAACAGAATTGGTATAAAATAAGCAAAATGGCCACACTATTTTGCTTATTTTTGGTTACTAAAACGCTGTTTCTAGCTCAAATTTGATTGTTCTAGGGTGACCTTGTGCCAGTAGTCTAGACCCCGTTGCCGCCCAATAAGCTTTGTCTGCAATATTTTGAACGTAAAGACTAATCGCAACATCATGATTGCGAAGATTCAATTGGTAGTTTATCCCAGCATCAAATAGTGTGTATGCGTTGGCACTTGCTGAATTAAGCGCATCAACATAGCGGCTACCCGTGTAATAGGCACCTAATGATAGACTTAAACCCTGCACACTATTTAATTGATATGTGGTAAATATTGATGCTGTTGTCTTTGGTGTGTTTTCAATTGCGTTGCCGTTTAGTTGCGCGCTGGAAGACTTTTGCTGCTCTGCATCAATATAACTTGCGGTGGAGTAAACTGACCAGCCCTCAGTTATGCCGCCTGAGGCACTTAATTCAACGCCAGCATAGTTTGCGCGGCCATCTTGCACAAAAAACTCAGTTTCGGGGTGAATAAATGCAGATGCGCGGTCAATATCAAAATAAGCGAGCGTTAGCAGTAGTTGGTCTGATGTTTCAAATTTGACACCGTATTCCCATTGTTCACTTAATGCTGCGGGCAATACTTCCCCTGCATTTTTCGCAATTCCTTGGGCGATACCGCCTTCTTCAAGCCCCTCAATGTAACTTGTATAAAACGCAAAGTTTGGCTGAGGTTTGTATATCACACTGCCTGAAAGTGTGTCTTCGGTGTCATCGTAATGAGCAAAGTCGCTGGTATTTTTATAATCGGCATAGCGATAACCTAAGGTGGTTTGCCATTGCTCATTAAAGTGCGTTTTCAGATTTAAAAAGTAACCGATATCGGTTTTTTCAATGGTGTTCTTGATACTTCTGGGCGGTGTTGGCAGCTTTGCTATATTGATAGGATGATACAAATTTTGCGCCCACTTACCTTGGCGCACACGATCAGCAATAATCGACTCATTTTCACGACGGCTTGCACCCATAACCCATTGATTATAAGTGCCCAATAACGTAAAGCTGCTGGTAAGTTTTACATCGGCGATGTTGTTTTCGTACTCAGTATTAGGAAATGTAGATAAACTGACTAACCCATCACTACCTGTTTCAATATCATAACCAAAAAAAGCAGAATAACGACGCGTTGTGTCTGCATAAGCACGCCCAAGTGACATATTAATGTGTAAATTCGGTGTGATTGCGTAGCTTAATTTTCCGAGTAGGTTATGCGCCGTTGTTTCTGCTTTAAACCATTCAGCACCGTGATTGATATCTGTATCGAGTAAAGGAGGGAGCGAGAGAGAACCATCTTGATTTGCAAGTAAATAATATTGGGTCGGCTCGGTAATGTCGCGGGCAATATACTCACCATCAAATTCAAAACGTAGTTTGTCATTAATATCAAAATGATAACCAACTGATGCGAATTGGTGCTCGCCTGATGTTCTTTCAATGCCGATTTCTTCGTCTGCCGCAACTAAGTTTACGCGCACACCGGCATCGTCAAACATCTTACTAATATCGAGTGATGCGCCATAGGTACCGTGTTGATTTGCAAACAACGACCCTGCAATTTGGTCTTGATATGCACGTTCAGTTACTAAATTTACAATTCCGGCGGGAGAGCCGAAACCGTAATACAAGCCAGCCGCTCCTTTAAGTACTTCAACGCGGTATTTGTTCTCCATTGGCGTTTGCACGTAGTTGGCAATGGGTAATATGCCATTAAGACGATAATTGGTGGTGGGATCAAGGCGAATACCACGGATGTTAAGGTTACTGTATATGGTGGTGTTGATTTGCGCGGCGCTGACGCCTGCAGTGTTTCTAATGGTGTCTGCTAAAGAGCTGGCGAGTTGTGCGTCCAATAACTCTTTTGTGATTATGTTCGTTGTTAATGCGGTATCAAGTACATTAGCGTTAAAAAAGGTGCCTGCTTGCACGTACTTAGCACTATAACTGTTAGGGCGATCTGCTGTAATTTCAATAACTTCTATTGTTCTCTTGTCATCGGATTCAGACGCATTGAGCGTGTTGAGCAGAGCACTTAATGCAAAGACTGGAAACAATAATAAATCCCATTTCATAATAGTTATCATTTAGATTTAAAGTGACGGCATGGTATCGTGTGGCGATAAAAGGTGCAAGTGTGTTTTGATATAGTGTTGCATAAATGCCAAAAGGCTTAAGCAAAACCCAATCTGAAATTAGTTTTTAGGGTCTGTTGACCTTTCAAGTTCGTTTTTGCAGCAGTTAGATTGCTAGGCCACACATCGAGCGCCGCGATAAAAGCACGCTCAAAGAGAACAAAAATAGAACAGCAAAGGTGGGCAGACCCTAGGTATTCGCGATTATAAACTTGAACCGTAAATATAGGCCTTTTATGTCAAACTCTTAGCCGCTTCTACATTGCAGTGACACAGGTGTAATTAACGTGTTATAAATCGAGGTAAGAATTTCAAGGAGGTAGCGTGCAAAGTTCACGTAAATTTAAGGATTATCTGACCGCTCGACCTAAACCCACAGGCATTGATGTGTTATGCGGCTTAAAGCATTTTGCCATCATAACGTATGCGGTGCCGGCAGAGCGATTTGCAGGCTTGTTTCCAAAGCGCTTTTTACTCGACACCATTGAATTAAAAGGCGAGCAGATGGCACTCATCTCAGTAGTGCCTTTTATTGATGTTGACTTTACCTCAGCAGTGTTTCCGTTTCCCAAATTCACTATGGGACAAACTAATTACCGTATCTATATTATCGATAGTAAAACGGGCGAGCGTTGTGTGTGGTTTTTAGGCACTATGCTTGATTCATGGACCTTAGCGGTACCGCGTTATCTGTGGAATTTGCCATGGCATGCGGGCAATATTCGGTTTGATTGTATTTTTGATGAGTCGACAGGTTTGTACCAGCAATATCGTATGGAAACACGTTCCCAATGGGCTGCGGCATCGGTTGAGTTAAGCCAATCTGATAGCGATAGTTTAAATTTCCCCGGCTTTCCCGATACAGAATCAGCGCTGGTTTATTTAACTCATCCGCTCGCGGGTTTTTATTATCGTCGTGATAAAAAGCTTGGCACGTATCGGGTATGGCATGACGAATTGCGTGTAAAACCCGGTCAGCTTAAATCTGCAAACTTTAAGCTGTTATCGGATTTAAACTTGGTAAATATCCAAGAGCAACAGTCGCCGTACAGTGTTTTAATCGAACCTATCAACGAATTTACGATTTATCTGCCGCCAACGGTGATAAACGAACTGAACTCGGGTTAATAACCTTCTAGAGCTGATATTTTTTTATAATTTTTTTTGATGTTTACAAGGAGTTGTAATGGCATTTTCAAGCCAAGAAAAGGCAGCGTTGCTTGCCGTTAAAGGGGTTGGGCCAACCGTAATAAAGCGCTTTGAAGAAATAGGCATTCACTCATTTGCTGAATTAACCCAATACAGTGTTGATGATATTGCTCAAATGGTCGCCTCAATGTTAAGAACGAGCTGTTGGAAGAATAGCCCGCAGGCTAAAATGGCCATTGCAGCAGCAATTGAACGCGCAAAGTTAACGCTTTAATCGTACGCTTTTTACAGGACGTTTTATGAATAATCTTGGTAATTTAACCTTTTTTTGCGGCAAGATGGGAGCGGGCAAGTCAACTCAAGCAAAGCTTATAGCGAAGCAAACGCACGGAGTGTTGATTTCTGAAGATGAATGGTTAAGTGCGCACTTCCCTGAGCAAATTAAGTCGTTTGATGACTATATTCATTATGCAAATCTGATAAAACCGTTTGTGAAAACGCATGTGCAGCGTATTTTAGCAACGGGTAGTCATGTGGTAATGGATTTTCCTGCAAATACCGTAAAGCAACGCGCTTGGTTACGTTCATTGAGTGATGAAATTAATGGCCAACATAAAGTTATCTATCTAGATGTGAGTAATGCAACGTGCCTTGCACAAATCGCCAAGCGCCGTATCTCAGAACCTGAGCGGTCGCACTTTGATACAGAAGCAATGTTTCATCATGTGACACAATATTTTGAGCCCCCGAAAGAGAATGAAGGACTTAACATAGTCCTAAATAAAAATGCGCAATAACATACTAAATTTAAAAGATAGTTTTACGTTAAGCTTGAAGAAAAAGAGTGTTAATTTAAGCCCTCGAGCATAGATTAACCTGACATAACACCGCTTAAGAAACACGAATAGGAAAATATATGGATTTAAACGCATTACTTATATTCGTTATTGCTTGCCTGGCAATAAATTTAATTCCCGGACCCGATGTGATTTACATCGTATCAAACACAATGAAAGGTAAAATGACAACGGGATTAAAAGCGTCAATGGGACTGGGCGTTGGTTATTTTGCACATACCTTAGCCGCATGCCTTGGTTTGTCGGCGATAATTTTAAGCTCTGCACTGGCATTTACCCTAGTTAAGGTGTTAGGAGCAGCGTATTTATGTTATCTCGGTATTAAGTCAGTTTACGCGATGTGGCGTGGTGAAAGTCAGGTCGTGCTAAACGATAAATCACGCGCTTCAGACAATGTATTTTTGCAAGGAATAATTGTAAGTGTTTTAAATCCTAAAGTAGCGCTATTTTTTCTCTCGTTCTTACCGCAATTTATCGACACATCGTCTGCTGATGTTGCGCTTCAGCTGCTGTTATTAGGGTGTGTTTTCAGTCTATTAGCAACGGCATGTAATTTACTTTACGCGGTATTGGGCAGTTGGCTGTTTAAAAGAGCAAATTCAGCGCGTTTTACCCGTGTTTTAGATGGTATTTCCGGCGTGCTACTGGTGGGCTTAGCCAGTAAAGTGCTGGTCAGTGACGCTACCAAGTAATCGTTTTAATACGTTTTACGTGCCAGCCATGCTCTATGCTGTCACGTATTCTACTCGTCACTTTAGGTTGAGATAACCCATTTTCGGTAAACGAGAGCAAGAGCGAGCAAAATTACGACTACGCCTAAACCTATGGGTAAAAAGGCACTGCGAATCGCGCGTTCGAAGGTTAAAAAGTCGGGTATACCTGCTTGCCAAAAGGTCCATTCAGATGCGATAGCGGTTGCAAGGTTTTCTCCGCCAGAGGTTAACACAATGATTGCATCGTGATTAGTTGGATTGAGGCGAAGTGCGCTGTTAATTGCAGGCTCATTTGCGCCATCATGACCGAGAATAAATTTACCATCCGGTAGCGGGGCATATAGCATTGCACCCATGCCCCAAATTGGCGCTCCTAGTTTATGACCGAGAGGTTTACTTAATGTGTTGATGGCATTTTTAGTGTGTTTATCCGTTTGCTGTAAGGCCAATACAAACTGAGTAAGATCATTAGTGCTAGCCAGTAACCCTGTTGCGGCAGGGCTTACATATTGATAAAAAGGCGCTTTGTTGCCAGCCGAATCATAAGGGTGGGCCACATTACTGTGCGTTTCGATAAATGCATAGTTGGCGCGATACATCGATAGCGGGCTGAAAACGGTTTTTGCCATAAAATCTTCAAATGACATCTTAGTCACATTCTCGATGATATGTTCTGTAATTAGGTAACCGCCGCCCGAATATTGCCACTGAGTTGCTGGTTCGAATCCGATTTCAAGTTTAACGTCACCGCGTGCGCCTTTTGGGTGGTTTAATGACTCAATTAAACTAGGCATTGGCTGGCTTTTACTAATGTCGGCAAAGCCTAAGCCATCGGTTAACCCCGAGGTATGGGACAGTAAACTGCGCAAGGTGATTTTATTATGATTGAAACTGGATGCGGGTAATTGCCATGCTGCTGTTAGGTAATTAGAAATAGGTGCATCTAAATCAATGTCGCCTTGTTGTGCCAATTGATACACACCATATGCGGTAAATAACTTGCTCATTGACGCCACAGGGAAGAGGGTATCGCCATTTACCGAATTTATTGATGGTGTGAATTGCTTTGACACAACCCGCCCATCTTCAATGATAACCATGGCAAAATTTCCTTTTGCCTCGTTTAAAAAGCGCTGTTGAACCCTGGCAATAAATGCGGCCGAATCACCTTGTTTGGCAAGCGGTGTTAACCACCAACCATTTAATGCGCCATAAAGGCAAACGCAACTCCAACTCAAAGTGAGTACAATAAAGCTTATAAGTACTTTAACTAAACGCATAACATATCCTTGTTTTGTTTCATTACCTTGTACGGCTTAAATTACTTCCAGTTCTTCTTTGTCTTTAACAAAGTAAATAGACAGTACCAGTAGTGCAGCAGGGAATAGGAATACGTTGGTGAAAGACAAAACAAGGGTCATTTGTAGAATGCTCATTAATAACATTAACACCGAGAACACTTTCAACAGTGGCGGCAAATGTTTGTTAATTAAACATACAATTGAAAATACAGCCGCGAATAATGTGTACAGCCCCAAAGAACCAAACGCTACAACCATCGCTACGATGCCTGTACTTTCTGAAAGCGTATCTTGGTTGGTTAAGGCTAAATAAATATCAAATAGCACAGTTGAGTGAAATATGGCGACGACTGCGGCCATAGCACACAGCAAAATACGAGCGGAGCGGGCATTAAAGTGAGATTTCAGGTGATTGCTTAAGCTCAAATAAACACACACTTCTAATGCGCCAATCAATACAAACAGTAAATCACGCCAATTGAATGTGAGTAGATCTTGTTTAAGAGCGGCCTCAAAGCCATCAAAGGTTTGGCCCAAAAACGTGATCCAGTAAAATGGAAATAACACTGCTAGCAAAGCAGCCGCCCCAGCGGATATAAAATTATCGCGAGAAGTCATAATACGTCCTTTTGTTATGTATCCAGATCAGTGTCTGAATGAACGTGTTCATATTGCAAAATATCGCCCGGCTGACAATTAAGCACCGAACAAATTGCCTCTAAAGTTGAGAACCGAATGGCTTTCACTTTGCCATTTTTAAGCAGCGATAAATTGGTCATTGAAATGCCGATATCTTGCGATAATTGTTTCAATGACATTTTATTTTTTGCCAGTTCTATATCTAGGTTGATTCGTATACTCATGCTTATAAATTAATCATGTAATTTATGTTTGTCAAATAAAGTTTTATGGTAAACGTAAAATTTTTAATGTTTAACGTTTGTTTGAGAGTAATATGAAAAGCACATTTTTTGCTTTGATTTGAGTTTTAAAAATGTGAAACTATTGCGATAATTTGATCAATTAACAAACAGTTGTTAGGCTGGATGAAGCATTGAGCAGTAGGGATGCATTTGTTTTTAAGTGGTACTTAATAAACTAAATAACCTCAGTTTTGGATGAGAGCGTTTTTATTGCTTTTGCGTTAATTACTCACTAACTTGTTTAAGTTGGTGTCACCTTTCTCGCAACAGTAAGTGATTTAAAAGCGCGTGTTCAGTTGCGACAAATCTCAACTGCCTACCAACGTCTAATCTAACTCTGAGGACAACAACTCAGATTTAGGAAAAGCAATGATTAAACAGTTAGTTATGGCGGCGTTACTGAGCGCCGCCGCAATCTCACCAGCGAGTTGGGCGGGCTCACAGTCGGTTGAAATCGACAGTGTGTCGGTTAACAACAAGCAAACTTGGCTCAAGGTTAAAGGTGAACTAAAAGGCTTTGGTAAAAATACGTCGTTAACCTTACGAGATGCCGACAACCTAGAGGTTGTTTTTCATTCAGAAACCGTGAAAAACAAACGCTTTAATGCGAAAGTGCAAATTGAAGATCTGATTTACGTACCGTGTAAAATTGCTGCTGTTGCAAATAACAATACCACTTTAATTGATAGCGCAGATGTGACCGATGTTTGTAGTTGCGGCGGTTACAGTGCGACATTATCGGGTTTAGTGACTGATGAACCCATTCCATATGCCAGCGTTAGTGTTACCGTAAATGGTAATAGCTTTACGACTACAGCCGATGAAAACGGCGTGTATTCGCTGACGATTTTAACCACTACACTCGAAACACTTGTGAAAATAGAATCGTCGGCCTTTGATGCGCAAACTGGCGATGAAATTAACTTCGTTAATTTGTTAGGGTCGTTTGAAAAAGTACTAGAAGATGACTCTCATAATGTTACGAACGTAACAACTGCGAGTTACGTATTAACTCTTGCGGCAAATGGCTTTCAAGAACCGACTAATATTACTGAATTACAGCAAGCTGAAACCGCAGTCGATGCATCACAGTTAATTGAATTAGCCGCGGTAATTAAATTGATTGTTGATGATGCGAATTATCAATTGCCCGATGGTTACACCAGTATAATTGAATTTGTTTCATCGCAAAGTGCGGTTGAGAGTTTTATTGAGAACACACCCGAGGTTGACCTAATCGCAGCGCAAAACGCGATTTTAGCCGACAGTGACTTAGTGGCAGGATTCGATGAAAGTGATATTCCAAGTTTTTATTACGCCATTGATACCGCCGAACCTGGATATTTATCACGCAGTGGCTCAGCACTTAAATTTAACGCGACAGGTACTGGAAGCAAGCTCAGTTTTACCTCATGGAATGGGCAAGCAATTAACGCGGGCTATTCGTGGCATGTTGCCAATGGCCGAATCGAAACAACCTATACCACCCCTATCGAGCAAGAATTACTAACTTACAATATTGAATCGCTTACTGACGATCAGGCTGAAATTGATGCATTTTATGCGGGCGGTGGCGTAGATGACCAAATTGTGTTCTATCAATCAACGCTGTCGCAAAATTACACTCGTGTTGTTGATGGTGCGTTAGTTGATGTAATTAATGTTGAAACGCGCGTTGAAAAGCGAACGCCACCGATTCAATTAACGAATGGCGATACCTTAACGCTGCAAAATAATAAAATTGAAATTAGCAGTGGTCAGCAAACTTTCCGTTCTGCGCTTGATATTGAGCCGATTGCGTTTCAAGCAGACTGTAGCAATGGCGTTGCATGTGTGCTTGGTCAGTGGGGCGGGCAATATAATTACTCGGAAGGTAAACGCGCTTATGATGATTATATTTATCCTACCACCTCGTATGCTGATGTAATTATGTTTGATTCAAATGGCGTAGCAAACGGCAAAATATCTAATATTAGCGCAAACTGGCAGGTAAATAATGCAGGTCAGTTAGTGATCCAATATCCAAATGGCGCTGTGCAAACGAGCGAAATCATTGATCAACTTGGATTAGAATACGGTGTATTTTCTCAGTTTAGTACGCCAGAAGGGGAGTTTGCTACCTATGATATTTGGGTAAAAGGGCAAACTAGCTTTGTACTCGATAGTGCTTATTTGCAGCCAACAAGTAGCGATCATTACTGGAATGGTGAAATTAATTCGTGGATCCCGGGTTCGTTTGATAGTAATGGTTTGCTTATTCCTGAACGCTTATGGGGCTGGTTGTTTACCAGTCACACAGTGCAAAATATCGATGGTGTTGCATGGCAGGGACCAGACCAAAACGGATTAAGCAGCATCAATTTTGTGCTAAGTGATGCGGTGAGTTATCAGGTGGGGGCACAGAATATTGAAATTAACCGTCTACCTTTTGCCAAACGTTATTGGTACCCCATCGCAAGTACCCTTATTAACGGCGATAGAGTGTTTTACATTGTTGAACGTGAAGAGCGTGATGCGCAATTGTGGTTTGGCGGGCAGCCGGGTTACAACACTTTTATCCCATCGCGCATTAATATTGAGCGAGAAGTAGACAGAGCAAATTACACCAATGTAGCGCGCTAAAACGTTAAGGGCGTATGCCCTTAACGCTTAATAAATTGACGTGTTAATTTACCAGTTATAGCGATAAGTGAGTTTCACCATCGCACCTTTCGCAGGAATATGGCTGGTATTAGCGTTAGAGCGTAATAATTGACTATAAAGCGGGTAATACTCGCGGTTAGTGGCGTTTTCTATACCAATATTTACAACGCTTTGGTCTAGTTCAATGCTGGCGAATAAGTCGAGTGTGGTATACGAATCTGTTTGGTGGCGGCCAAAACCGGTGTTGCCATTTAAACGATAATCGTGACCGTCTACATAGTTTAGTTGCGCTTGCAGATTGATGTTATCGAACTGATATTGGGTTGCGAATGTTGCTTTTAACGGTGCGATTCTAAAACCATTCATTTCGCGCCACTTGTCGGCGCCTTCAGGTTTTTCATCACCGTTTATTTTACTCACTAACGCCATCATGCTTAGGGCATCCGTTAGGTAATAGTTTACGTCCAGCTCGATACCTGAAATTCGTTCTTTATCGCGGCGCAAATCTAAACCAAAGCCACTACTTTTAACGCGTCCACGGTCTGACGTTGAATTAAAGAGCGCACCATTAACGGTAACGTTATCCGATTGATAGTTTAAACCAATTTCAAAGTTATCTGAGGTTACGGGTTCAAGTTCACTGCTTGCGATGTCAAAATCACTTGATGCGTAGCGAAGTAGCAGACCAATATCAGGTAATTCGTACCCTTGGTCAAATGCGATATAGGTTTTTACATTGTCGGTTAGGCTATAGTTTACGCTAGCGTTTAGCATAGTGCCGTCGTAGCTTTTGCTGCCACCATCAACAGAGTTACCTTGGCCAAGGGTTGTAAAATCATCGAACGAAACACGAATATGTTCAAAACGTGCACCGGCATCTACATCAAGACCCCAATCTGTGTGGTACTTGTATTGCGCAAATGCGGCAATGTTATTGGTATCGGTTTCTGGCATAAAGGTTTTATCTTCGAGTTTGACGAACTCTAAGCCGTTACTGTTATCAAATACTTCTGGGTCGTATGCTGTGATCGGCATTTTAGTTGACTCAAAATTACCATCTAGGCCATAAATAACGGTGTGATTGCTAATTGGCAGGCTAAATGCGCTTCTAAAACCAAGCACTTGCGCATTAAGGTAAACTTGCCCTAAATGATTCCAAGAGGCGAATGGGCGACCGTCAAACGGATAAAAGCGGGTTTCGTAGTCGCGATAATAAAGCTGGCCAGAAAACTGCTGCGACCATAAATCGTTGTCAACATAATGAAGGTTAAACATTAAGTTGTCGGCACTATTTTGTTCAGCTAATACCAGGCCTTTGCGCGGTTTTGCACTTACGCTATGTAATGGCAGCGAGTTAACACTTGGATCTGACGCGAACTCAGTGTCTTGGCTTGAATCAAACCACATTACACTGGCAAACAGCTCTGCATTTTTATCAAACTGATAACCGACCTTGCCGTGAAGGCTAAATTGAGTGCTGTCAAACAGATCACCTTGGCTTGGCTCTGGTGCAATTCTGTCACCATTTGCATCAAAATAGCCACCGGTCGATGCGATATCAAAGTCCACTGCAAACGACAGCTTATCACGTTGATCAGCAATACTTTGACCAAGTTTATAGGTGGCGGCATCGCTTGAAATTTCAGTTAAGCTAGTGCTTAATTCTGCACGTGTTTGGGTGCTTGATTGCTTAGCCGTTTTAGTGGTGATGTACATCACACCGCCGCTTGCGCCTGAACCGTAAATGGCGTTACCACCACGTACAATCTCAATTGAATAGATCAGTGATGGATCAAGATTAAATAGGTCGCGCGACACATTACGGTTAGTGCTCATTGGCACGCCATCAATCAGCACCAGTAAATTGCGCCCACGTAATGTTAAACCAAAATTCGTCATGGTTTGACTGGCAGGCGATACACCGGGCACTAGTTTGCCAATTACCTGAGCTAAGTTTGCATTCGCGGCCATTGCATTGGAAATATCGGCTGCTGAAAAATAGCTGGTTTGACGTGCAACACTGGTCAGCCCTTGTTGCATACGAGAGCCATTTACTTGCACTACTTCAATGTTATCTAATGACGCAGTTGTTGATGGTTTGCTCGTCGTTTGCGAACGTTGATTTTGCGGTGCTTTTGCTTTTAGCACCACACCTTGCGGTGATTTCCACTCAGCGTATAAATTTGATTGGTTGAGCAAATATGTAAGGCCTTGAGCCGCTGTAAATTGGCCTTTAAGCGGTGCATTTTGTTGTTCGTTTAATAGCGCATCGTTTACAAATAATTGAATGCCAGTAACGCGTGTAAATTCAGCTAAACCTTGGCGTAGCGAGGATGCATTAATATCAAATTGAACAAGCTGATTGACACTTTGCGTATTGCCAAGCACAACAGGTGAATAAATCGTAGAAAGAGAGGCTGTTGAAATAGCTAATGCAAGTGGGAGGATTTTCATTTTTAACCTTAATAGAAATAATTCTTACTATCTATAACGCGTTAAAAATGAAAAACCGTAAATTATTTTTAATAAATTATGAGATCGTTACTGGCATTGCGCATTTGCTTTAAATTTAAGCTTTCCAATAACAAAGAAAGCGCAAACTCAGGCGATTGTGTATTTACATTACCGGTTACTTTTAAATTTAGGTGTTGCTGATTAACGACGCTGATTTTGTAATCCACAAAAGGTTGTAACTGCTTAATTGCATCACCGAGCGGAGTTGCATTAAAGATCAGTTTGCCATCACGCCATGCCAGTGCCGCATTAATTTCGCTTGCGTGCATTTTCAGCCAATGTTTATTTGATAAAATTAACCCTTCACCTTGTGCAAGTTGCTGCATTTGCTTGGTTTGGGTGTTGGTAACACTAACTTTATGCTCGGTTACAACCACTTTTGCAACGCCTAACGTATTGATCAAAAAAGACGTACCTAGCGCGGTGACTTGCTTATTATTAAACTCAACGCGAAATGGTCGATTAGCGTCACTTGCGACATCAAACCAGGCATCTCCTTCAAGCAATTTGATTATGCGTTCGTTTTGGCTGTAAGCAACGGCAATTTTAGTGGCTTTTTTTAACTCAATTACCGAACCATCGCTTAAGGTTACAGGGCTTTGCTCGGCACTAAAGTACATCAATGATGGCGCTATTTTGCTGGTGTTGGGCGTTTTGACAAGCCAAATTGTCAGCGCAAATGCCACTAACGATAAAAACGCCAATGAATGACCTAAACGAGGCGCTTCATTGCTGTTGCTGTTTAGTAATATGTCGCGCTCAGCAAAATAGGTATCTTGATGTTGTTTAGACTTTTTGCACCAAGCGGCAAAAGCGCGCTGTTGCTCGTAAGTTACATTCTCAGCGCGCATTTTTGTTAACCAGCGCTTGGCTTGTACTCGAATTAACCAGCGTTTAATCATTATGCTGCGACCCTAAAATAAGCTGACGGCATTTACTTTGCAAATTAGCCAATGACTTTTCAACCCAACTTAGTGAGCGCCCTTTATCACACGCGATATTACGACAGCTATCGCCATTGATTTTAGCGCGCCAAATTAAATCTTTTATTTCGGGCTTTTGTTTATCGAGCAGTTGTTGAATTTTTTCAATGGCCAGGTGCTGGCCAACATATTGTTCTGGACAAGTATCGGCTTTAAGTGAATCCAGATCGACATCATCAACTAACTCTTTACTACTTTTGCGATAAAAATCAATAATTAAGTTGTTCAACATGGTTGTGACATAGGCATTAATATTGCCAATGCTATGCCAGTTTTCAACGAGCATAAGCTTGAGGTAAAGCTCTTGCGAAAGATCTTTTCTGGTTTCGCTACATGCTACTTTTTTGGCGAGGTGTTGCTGCATTAACGGCATGCAATGTTGATAAATTCGCTCGGCAGTATAGGGAGGCTGCATTGAAATCATTAAAACAGTCAATTTGTCGCTAATGCTAATGATAGCTATTATCAAAATCAAGCTTTATGTGGTCGGTGCACTGTGTTTATTCAATCCATTCTTTTCAATTTCATACAAAAACGTGTCGAACTTGCCTGATTAATCATCAACACAGTGAGATTAGGTATTAATTTAAATGTATGAGATTGATAATGATTATCGTTAGTGTTAATTTGTTTTCACTCTTTCATTTTGGTTTTATGTTATGAAAAATAAGCGGCCAGTTAATTTGGCAATTCATACCATGGCGTTACCGATTACGGCCTACGCATCAATTTTGCATCGAATTTGTGCAGTGATCATTTGGTTTTATTCAGTGGCTTTAATCCCTGTTATTTATTATGCGAGTCGAACGCAACAACAGTTTGACGAAGTGAAATCCTATTTTAATGATGTATTTTTTATCCAATTTTTAGTTTGGGGTGGGTTAACCGCATTGACGTATTATTGCGTTGCAAGTGTTAAACACTTTATTCAGGAATTTGGTTATTTTGAAGAGTTATCAGGTGGCATTGCGATTTCTCGCGTTACGATTGGTTTGGCGTTGGTGTTAAGCATTATTGCAGGAGGCTGGGTTTGGTTAGTTTAAACATTAATCGTCACGGTACAAAACAGTGGGTTTTTCAGCGGGTTGCTAATTTATTTATTGTGCTACTTAGTCTGTGTTTTGTTTTTGTGTTCGCTACTTTTCCTGTCGACGATTATGCATCGTTAATCGGCTTGTTAAACGCACATTGGTTTAAAGTAATCGCAAGTATAAGCCTTATTGTGTTATCGCTTAATAGCATGTTGGCAGGTTGGCAAATCGCAGGCGATTACGTAAAGGGAAGTTTCGTTAACTATTTATTCAATACATTGTGTATTGTGGTAAGTGTAATGATTGCAGCACTCGGTAACTATATTATTTGGTTTTAACCCGTGTTAAACATTACCAGTGCACAAAAGTGCATGTGAAAAATAAAGCCTGTTTAAAAACAGGCTTTATTGTATTTAAAAGTGATATTCGAAGTTTGCGCCTATGGTTCTTGGCGTAATCGTTAGCGGCGATTCGGGTGCAAACTCAGAGCTTATCAAGGTGATATCATCTGCATCAAATAAATTATCTACATATAAAGCAATGCGGCCATTATTAAACTTGTAAGCTAGTTTCACATTAGCGCGCCAATAGGCATCTACTTTTAATGCTTCAATATTATTTCGGTCTGAATAGTAACTGCTAGAGTAATTGGCATTAGCCGAAAACTGGAAGCTATTTAAGAAACGATACACAAGGTTAAGGTTAGCGGAAGCGCTGGGGGCTCTTGGTAGTTCCTTTTCAACTTTTGTATTAGTGTTGTTTTTTTTGTATTCAGATTCAAGTAAACCAACGCCACCAGATAACTCTAAGTTATCAAGGGCAAGCCAACGAAGGTTTACCTCTGCACCATAAGTATTTGCGCTATCGAGGTTTTGCACCGATACATAACCGTCGGAATGAGTTTGTAGGATCTGCATACCATCGTAATCGTTATAAAATAGATTTGAGGTTAGCTCGAGCGTGTTTTGGAAAAATCGCTGTCTGCTATACAGTTCGTAATTCCAGACGTACTCGGTGTCAAAGCTGTAAGGTTTCATTGGTGCACGAGCAGTAAACGTATTAAAGCTTAACCCTGCACCACCTGAGTTAAACCCTTTTCCTGATTTAAAACCAAATGCCTGATTTTCTTTTGGTGCAAAATTAATATCTATTTTTGGCAAAAATACATCGGTGGTTTCATCATAATCAAGTGCGAATAGGGGAACCACTCGGGTTACGGTTTCACTTTCATAACGACCGCCAAGTGTCGCTGTAAATTGCGCATTAACTTTATACACCACTTCGGCAAAAGCTGAACGAGTTGTCGTTTCTCCCGTCATGTCATTTTTACCGCGGTTGTGGGTATACACGTCATCATGTGCGGAATCAAAGTAGCGCAGCCCCGTAATTGCAGACAATGACGCATTGCTAGGGTTGTAACGTATTATCGGTTCTATAAATATTTCTTCACCATCAGTGATAAAATCAGCGCGGCGGCCTTTAGGGTCTGTAATTCGCTCATAACCAAAATCAGTGTAGTTAACACTGTTTTCAAAGATCACAGCATCGGAAATTTGATAAACGATTTGCCAATCAGCACTGGTCGAATCGGTGTCATAAACAGGACGTTCTTTTGGAAAAAAGCTGCCAACTTCGTTTTCAGATTGTGGCGCACGTGTATCCATATAATTAAACGTTAAAGTAGAGGTGAGTTCTTCGAGAGCGCTCGGTTCATAGCGTAATTTAGTGCGAATATTTGTTGTGCTTATTTCGCGAGAATCTCCAGCAGGCTGGTAACTGACGATATCGAGATGACTGTTTTTAGTTTGGCGATCGGCACTAAAACGTAATGCTAATTCATCATCAACAAGTGGTGCGTTTACCATTACTGCGGTTTGTCGGTAATCGTGGTTCGCAATTCCCACTTTGATAGCGCTGTCAAAATAATACACAGGATCATTTGATTTCATTACAATTGAACCCGCAGATGCGCTGCGCCCTTGAATATAACTCTGCGGCCCTAAATAGACTTCAATTTGTTGCATATCCCATAAGGAACGTGGGCCAAACGCGATTTCTGAATAAGTGAGAGAGCGACCATCTATGGACATGTTTAAACGAGGAGCTGTGCCTGCAAAACTCGCCAATCCACCCACTGACGGGCCAGAACCATCGATTCCGCGAACTGTTGGCAGATTGTTATCCATGCCAGAACTGACTAGGTTTGGAATGATTTCAAGTAAGTCATCGATTTCACTTACATTGGTTAGTGAATTTAATGCATTTGCATCAAATGCGTGTACGCTGGAACCCGTCTCAAAGATGGTTTGCTCTTTCTTTTCACCGAAGATAGTAATGGTTTCAATTTCGTTTGAATCGGCGCTTTGCTGTGCCTCTGCATGGAAAATAGAAGCGATAAAAATGGCTGTGAAAACGGTATTTAGCCGAAAAGGTAAAGCCTTCATGTTAATCCTTATAATGAGAAAATTTAAAACGTTACTGTAGAAACTTTTAATCAAATAAAAGTGGTAATAATTATCATTTAATGTTTTTGTTAATGTCAATTAGAACACGTTCAATCTACATTTTTAGGGCTTATTTATTGATATTAAATAAAAATTAACGATGTTCTCTGTTTTATCCAAAGGAAAAAGCGGCAGCTGTGTGTTGGCTAATGCTTTCAAAATAATATGTTATAATGTATCTTTTTGTTTTTTAAACGGACCTTAAAACCATGAAGTTAAATAATGGCGTGTGCGCCTTACCTCTTTCTCTATTGACGCTCTCCCTTTATGCCAATACTGAAAAGTCACTCGAACATATTGAAGTATTGGGCACACGTGCTCCAATGTATGATGCCCGCGATGTGAACGCCGCTGCCCTGGGCATTAAAGATCCTTTGCAGCTGCCAATTTCCATTCAGTCGTTTTCAGAACAATTTATCGATAATCAGCTTGCGCGTACGTTAAGTGAGGTACTAAGTAATGATGCGTCGGTACAAAATACCTCAATAGGTACTGTGTTTGATTTTGTCAGTTTGCGGGGCTTTCAACTGGATTGGAATAATGGCCTGCGACGTGATGGTTTATCGCTAGCGCCATACCAAGATGTAGCACTTGAAAATGTTCAACGCATTGATGTGCTAAAAGGGCCGTCGGGTGTGATTGCAGGGATTAACAATCCCGGTGGCACGGTTAATTACGTAACCAAACGACCTACCTCTGAGCAATTTATTGAGCTTGGTGCAGAACTTAACAGCAGCGATGGTCGTTATTTGTCGCTTGATATGGGCGGCCCGCTATCAGCACAAAGTGATGTGGGTTATCGTGTGAACGCAGCGATAGAAGATAATGGTGATTTTACCGGCGGTGATGACACCGAACGCTACTTTTTAAGCAGTGCATTTGATTGGCAGTTAAATGATCAGGTGCTTGTCAGACTAGATTTTGATTTTCACGACAAGTCGATTGTCTCGCAACCCCTAATTGGCTTAGTGTATGGTGAAAATGGGCAAACCTTTTTACCACCTTATGTCGACACCCAAGAGGTACTGCTAGGCCAACCGTGGGCGTTGTACGAGACAGAAACTTATAATATTGGCGCGCGTGTGGATTACTGGTTAAATGATAATTGGCAATGGGTTAATCAGGTGGCGCTAAGCAACAATGATCGCTTTACCATTTTCCCTGATATTTATGCCACATCACCTGAAGGGGAGGTACTGAGTGCCGCTATTTTAGTCACGCCAAATGAGTCGTTTAAAGCACGCTCTGGGCACAGTTTTTTAAGTGGCGAAGTAGAAACCGGTTTTATAAATTATGAGCTGGTGGTTGGCGTAAGTTACCGTGATTTAGAGTCTATTTCGGGTCGTTGGTTCGAACTTGAAAATCCAGTTGCAAGCCTGTTTGAGCCTGTTTATACAGCGCGCCCTGAGTTTCCAGAGATCCCAGATGCGAATCTAGAAAAATCGCGCGAACGTGCGGTATTTATCACAGATATTGTGCACTTTAGCGATCATGTGTATGCAACCTTAGGAGTGAGGCATTTAACCTATCAGCGTGATAAAACAGCCCCAGGCGAGCAACGAGTACGCACACACGATGATAGTTATACCACACCAACGCTGGGTATTAATTATAGCCCAAATGATGCGCTGGCATTTTACGGTATGTATACCGAAGGCGCAGGCGCAGGCGAAGGCGGCATTGCGGTGATTGGCAGTGGCGCTGAAAACGAAGGCCAGTACCTCGGTGCGCAAGAAAGTGAGCAAATGGAAGTGGGCGTAAAGTATCGCTTCAACAAGGCCACATTTAGCGCTGCGATTTATCAAATCGAAAAGTCATTGGAGTATCATAATCGCGCTACCAATTACTTTGTGCAAGATGGTGTGCAACGTCACCGCGGTATTGAGTTAAACGCCAATGGTGAAATTATCGAGAACCTATCGTTAGTATTCTCAACCAGCTTTATGGATGCAGAAATTAGAGAGCTAGCGGGGCAAGCATAGATCAATGGTAATCAGCCACATAATGTGCCAAAAACGCAAGGCAACCTATTTGTTGATTATAACTTTGCTTCGCTAAAAGGCTTGTCTGGGTTAAGCGCCAATATTGGTGTTTTTTACGTGGGTGAGCGCCAACAAAACTTACAAAACAGCTTATCACTGCCAAGCTATACGCGCGTTGATACGGGCGTTGATACGGGCGTGCGTTATGACTTTAGCGACCTTAATTTAATGCTACGCTTTAAAGTTGAAAACCTATTTGATAAAGAATATTGGGTATCGGCTGGGGCAAAGGGCATGGATTGGGGCGTAGCGCCGGGTAACGGACGCCTTGTGTCGTTATCTGCTAATTATACGTTTTAAGCTTTTTAAGGTGCTGGCGTTGCTAGCACCTTTTTTTAGGGTTTTGCCTCAGTATATTTGGTGTGTAGGTAGTATTTTTGAAGCGCCCAACATTCGGTGGTTTATCAAAGGTTGGATATAATTTGTAATGCGTTACTGCATTATTAGTTGTTTGCGAATAGTATAGTGGTCAAAACAAGTTGGATAGGTATCGCAAATGGATATGCCACTTTCCGTATTTTTAGAATCCAAAGGCATTAGTGCAGCAAAAGCGGCTTTACTTGCTAAAGAATTAAAGCCCGTAATCTTTAAATCAAACACGCCGTTATTATCCCAAGGTGAGCATTGGCAAGATTTTTATGTTATCTCACACGGACTTGTGCGCCTGTACTACCTCGACTCCGAGGGTAAAGAATCAAATAAAGGTTTTTTTGGCGAAGGTGACATATTGGCACCAATTGCGCCGTCGGCAATAACAGGCCCATCGAGTTTTTATGTTGAAACTCTGACTGAGGTACATGGTTACCATATAGCTTACGCAAAAGTGGTTGAACTATTAAAAGATTGCAATATTAGTCAGTACTTATTTCATCACTTAACAGCGCAATTGCTAGAAGACAAAATAGAGCGCGAATTAATGTTTTTGCAGCAAGACGCGAAAAAACGCTACGCTTATTTTTCCAAAAAATACCCAACACTTTGTCAACAAATACCGCTTAAACACATCGCTTCGTATCTTGGTATGACAGACGTTACCTTATCTCGTGTAAAAAACAAAAATTAATGCCTTATCAAATGTTAAGGCAAACGCAGGTTAATCAAATCACACTATTGCTACATTTACTTTATAGGAATAGTCATGAAAAATTTACTCAACTGCCAAATAGTCATCTGCTGCTTGTATTTTAGTTGCCATGTATTAGCAAAAGAACAGGTAAACACAAGCGCGTTAGTACTGATTGAATACCAAAATGAATGGGTATCGCCAAAAGGCACACTAAGAAACTTATTGGTTAAAGATAAAAAGGCATTTGCACAGGCTATTAGCCAATCTCAGCAATTATTAGCAAAAGCACGTCAGCATCAAATGCATATTGTACACGTTACATTAAAACCAGATGCTAACTATCAAATTTTTGGCAACGCGCAATTTGGGTTACGTGCCGCCATTAAAAAAGCCAAAACATGGCAAGGTGATATGGCAAATATTCACCCTAATTTTCAGCCAAAAGCAGGTGAGTTTGTTATTTCAGAACGCTCAGGTGCATCGGCGTTCGCTGGTAGCAATTTAGATAGTTACCTAAGAAATAATAACATTACATCACTGTACCTTGCTGGCTTTGCTACGCATGTGTGTGTTGAATCTACCCTCAGAGAAGCGCACGACAAAGGTTATACAACGTATGTTGTAACCGACGCAACAGGGGCATTTACTCAGCAACAGCAAAATTATTTTGAAGACGAGATTTTGCATCACTTTGGGAAAGGAATTTTAGTTGAGGCATTCGACGCACTTTAGCACTAAATAGTGCGGCATTACACGCAACCTAGTGTTGTGTGTAATGCCTCTTATGTTATCAGCTTCATGATTATATTAAGGCCGTTAATGTACGTTAGTCGCTTGTGGTAAATGGAATCACTTTTCCGCTAAAAATAGTTTCATCATAAATCTCGAATGTTCCTTGCCAGTTTGGGGTTTCTAACACCGCTTGTTGCCATTCTATTTTTGCACCAAGCTCAGATAATGCAGCAACAGATTGCCCATGTTTTATATTATTAAATGTCCAAGGTTTTAAGTGGCTTATCAATTTAGTGATGATTTGGATATTTGCCCTTCCTTTTGATATCTCATCTAACAGCGCAATTTCTTTTAAGTTACCATTTGCCAATAGCACAAACTTTTGTAAACAGCCTGTGAGCAAGGCAGACTTATTATCTACATCTACAAAAGATACCATTACATCTTTGTTTTTTATCAGAAACTGATCGTAATTAGCATCGTTTTCAAAGCAGGGAAGATTATTGAGGTTTTTGATTTCAATTGGTTCACCTATGTTAAAACTATTTAACCTACTAAAAGTTGTTTCACCATCATGATGAATAGAACTAAAAGTTACGTCAGAAAATATGTTTTGTAATTCGCTTTTTTGTTTATCTGAAAGGTTATCTTTAATATTGATGCTGGATGAAGCTAGGTTAATTTTAAAGTCCATCGCTTCTAGTTCTAGTTGATTTGCTAAAGACATTGGTAATAAATTGCTATGATATTGATAATTAACCAGCTGATTGTCTTCAAATAAGAATAGGTGATTCCTCCCAATTAATGTCATTTTTACTGAATTATTAATTGGCCATACTAAGGTAAACCTTCCTAATTTAGTGATGGTATCATCGTAACTATCACCAACAGCTATACCAAAAATAGCGCTTTTTGATATTTGACCATCAAACTTTATGCGTTCAATCTGTTTTGGTATTTGCGCCTCAAATGTATGCTCAGTAGTGAATTTTATTGCAGGAAATGTATTTTCAGACAAAAGTGTACTCAGTAAGCGAAGGTTATCTTCGTTAATTTCATAGGTTTTATCTGAGCAATTTGCAATCGGTTTGACAACGACGGTACCGATTAATTTCCTTGTTTCAATGTCACTTTTAAAAATTACACTTTGTTCAATCAAGCCATTTGGGTATTTGTTTAATTGTTTTTTTATAAGAGTAAAAAGTTTTTTTCTTACTGCATTTAGTTGTTCTTGCTCGTCTTTACTTCGATTGTAATTGACCGAGGTTTTGAACTCCTTTCCTTCAGCATCTAAGTCAGCAGTGCATTCACTTGCTCTGCTATATAGAGTATTGGCGTAGCTTACTTGGCAAAGTATAAATAACAAACATATAAAAATACCTTTCATTTTATTTTCCCATTTTACTTTATCTCATTAATATTAAAGGACTTAGTGTCTTAATAGAAGGTATATCCAATGAATATGTTAAGCGGCATAATATTAAATACAACCGGAATCTGTAAATCTTATAGCAAGGGTAGAGCTCATAAAATAAAATGCACACTTAAAACGTGACTAAACGTTCAGAATGAAAATTCTTTCCATTCATTTCAAACCTTTATTAACTACAAATTTTTATCTTCACGATAATAATTTTTTGATTTTCTTCTTTGAAAAATTTAACTATTTTTCACTTGCGAGCGCATCAATAGTTGATGCGGGCAAGGTTTAATTTAATAACATGTTGAGATTAAAAATATGGCAGCTGAAATTAGATTAGGTGGTCGAAAATTTTATGACGATGAACACTTTCCTGGTGGCATCGATAGGGCTGGCTTTTTCACTATTCCTGAGGCAAATTTTTTAATTAATTATGGCTATACGTTAAACGGCTTGTATTGTGGCGAATTGGCACCGAGTAACGAGGCGGAGCAAAACTTTGTTGATAACATCAATGTGGATGCTGAGTCTGGGTTATACGAGGTGCGCTTATGGCGCAAGTACTTAAAAGCGCTATATAAAGTGAGCCACAGAGCGAGTGCAAATAGTTCTCGCAATGAAGTAACACGGTCGTATGAGAGTTTCGATGAAGCATGAGCAAAATCAAGGTAGTTATCTTGAGAAGAATAAAGCACACAAGAAAGCAAAAAAGGAAAAACCGAAAGCTAAATTAAGTCACAAATCTAAACGCAAAAAATTTGATGACGATGATGACTGGAGTGACGAGTAGCACTCACGCCTTTATCTACACAAAAACCATAGGGCTTGTTTAATTTTGATGATAGTTCAAATAGGAAAAACTAGCCCTAATGGTATGTAAAAGCCCAGTTATTTACTCTAGCAAGTCCTTAGCTTCGTGTTATTTATCTAACCTAACTAAATCAAGAATGGCAGACGCAAAGGTGTCAAATTCGGTCGTGAGAGAAAAAATCAACATCTCCCCCATTAATTGCAAAAATAACTTTCTACAGCTAACGAATGTTACCTCTCAAAGTTTGTGGTAATTATCCCCATACAATAGACTTTGTGAAATCAGTTAATCTGACTTTTTAGTAGATGAACCTTGGCAGTTTTTCTTATCTGAAAAATACTGATGTATGTTGTTTAAAATTAGAGAAAAACAGGCAATTGCAATAATAAGAAATGGGATAAAAATTAATAATAATTGTGATTGATAACCCGCAATAGCAATTACAGTACAAATAGTGCCAATTGCAAACTCAATAGAAAGAGTTTCGATATCTAAAGTATATGAAGAGCTCGTTGTTTTGGCTGAATACATATTTACTTTTAATCCCAATCTATTCTCCTTTAAAAATGGGGTTCTGCTTTGCATTTTGTATGCTCATAATAGTTTTATCAACAACCGTTATTGGCTCATTACTGTCGGATACATAATTAAATTCAGAGGGTTACTTCCGCTTTGTGCCAAAAGCGGACAGTCGTAACGCCGCGTTAAGAGGCAATAAAATTGTTGGCTAAAATTAGCGACGAAGGAGCAAAAGCCAACTGTTTTTGTCCTACTTTAACGACTTGTTAGAGCTTTTTATTGCTAAACAAGTTTTTGTATTCATTAACTATACGGTCAGAAAAAACACTATTGTTTAATATGTCCATAGCCACATTAATACAAATATTTTGAAGTATAAAGGCTTCCAATTTATATGCGCTTTGCTTACCTGGATCCCATCCGTCTTTACGTTTCGTATTGTGGTGATGAAGAAAGCCGCGAAGTTTGACAATCTTTTTTATGAATTCTGATGATGTCAAAGAGTACTCTGCAATGTACTTAGCCCTTAGTTCCGACGGTAAAGAGTAAACATATTTAGGGTCTCTAAGTATTTTATTTATAAATACCTCTAGTTTTGAGGAGGAAACCATTTCTCGTTCAATAGCTGTGTTCTTAGTTTTTCCATTACCGTAATGCGATTCAAGCATGAAGTAAAAATCATAAAATGCTTCGATATATTCTTCTCGCTTAATGTCGTTTGTTCCTCTTCTGTAGAAGGATAAAACTACATCGTGATTTTTATCTTTAACGGCGGTTATTATTGGTCTAACTAACAAATCAAATCCTATTGGTTCAATTTCATCAGGAGTAAATTTGTGCCTACCGGCTTGGAAGTTATTTAATTGAATTAGCTCTTTTTCCAATTCATTTTCAGGAATCCACTCTATTTCATGCCCTGAAATATCTATTGATTCTACACCCCATAAGCTCCACATACCTTCTATTTGGCGCATGATTGTTTCTAATTCTTCCCATCTAGGATGAACTATGTTTATGCTGAAATTTACACCGGGTATTTCACTTTCCTTAACTTGAGGAATGTCATGGTGTGAAACAGGAAACGAAACAACTATATAGTCAATTAGGTTATCTTTTAAAACAAACTCGAACCGATAATCATCTATTTCAAAATCTGTGTTTTGATTCGGTTTAACTTGACCATTTAATTTAAATTTATATTGGCAACGCATCCATGCTCCAGAAAGCTCTAACGCCCGCCTAAGAGACGGAAAATGCCTGGCTAAAATTAGCGAAGAATGAGCGCAAGCCAAGCGTTTTGCGTCCATTTTTTAAGGCGCTTGTTAGGTTGTATTCTTTAATGGGTGATTAGGCAACAACGCATACTCAATATCTGGAGATTCGTTGAACTCTATTTGAACATCACCTCCACGGTCTTTTGTGCGATAAAAACTAAAGTGTCCTTTTGGACCAAAACAAACAGTATCATTTTTATTGAACAATTCTAACTCTTTGATTAATTCGCCAACTGTGATCTTAGACATATAATATTCCCTCATCTTTACTTTGAAGTTAAGTGATAAACCTTATGAAAACCTAACGCCTTAATAAACGTCGAAAAATAGCAGGCTAAACTAAGCGAAGAATGAGCGCAAGCCTGCTGTTTTGCGTCCATTGTTTGATTAACTTGTTAGGTGCGCTATTGCATACACGTTATTTCCTCGGACTTATATGTACCGTTTTGCTGTTTAAAATGAATTTCAAACTCCGCACCACAAATACCTTCTGCGATATAACTTTTACAGTAGAATAAATCACCATTATCAGCTTTGTGCCAATTTTTAATGTCTGCTTTAAAATCTGTGTTTAACAAAGCTGGTAACTCAAGTGGTTTTTCCCAAGCTTTCAGATCGAAACTACAGCCATTTGGTTTTGTTGCGCACCCTGATAAAAGTACAAAAATTAAAACTAAACTCCGCATTTCCAAGTGCACCTAACATGTTTATAGCGAGCGAATCGCGCGTTTTTCTACCACAGCGTCGCTCGTTTTTCTGAATGACTCATTTGTAACAAACTTCTTAACTATTTGCCAATACTAACAAAATGCAGTGGTTATAGCTTTTATCTCAGGACAAAAACGAGCGATTGGGTCGTGTTCCGGACTATGCAAGCAATATCCTTTGACGAAATAGAAAAGTAACTTTGAAAGAGCGCTATTCGCTCATTTCTGAACTCTAATAAGGCTGCCGCTAAGATTCCTTTGCGTTTATATTAAACCCGAATCAATTTTGAATGATAAACCGAATGTCTTAAGTGAAGTTGTTTTATTAATTATTAAATTTCGCTTATCGCTACTTTTTGACTTAGATATCAATAAACTCACGAGATAGCTATAAATGACTACAGCTATCTCAGTAGTTATTTAACTATGTTTGGTAATCGATTGGGATTGCTTGGGTGACAACCTGATTGCGTGCATCAACAATCACCGCGTGATTACGTGCTACTTTAATCCAATCGCTTTTTTCATTTGTAAGCGGTTCACTCGTTAAAGGCTCTGAGCTAATGATTACCGTATTTTGCGCTGAATTTCCGTTTAAACTAAAGTCTTTGCCTGCTGCAATTGCCAATTTACCTTGACTATAAAACAATGAAGCGGGTTGGCTTTCGCGGTCGGTTGCAAAACGCGTGGCGACCATAGATGTGCCATCACTCACTGCTAAGTTAATAAATGCATTGGTGTTTGCATCTGCTTCGCGTCTTATTTGAATAATTTTCTCAATGACACGATATAGCGCCTGAGTTAGATCATCTGTCGACAAATTATCAGCAAATTCAATGGTGTCGAGAAAGAGGGCAAAAATGCACTCTGAATCGGTGTTTCCCTTCACTAAATCAAACGCACGATTTGATAATTGATTAAGTAAATTGCGCCTAAATTTTGCGAATTGGTCGAGGCGGCCATTATGCATAAAGGTGTATTTTTGATAATTGAATGGGTGGCAATTTGCTTGCGAGACAGGCATACCAACAGATGCGTCACGAACATGGGCAAAAAAGCACTGGCTGCGCACTTTGCTCGCAATTTGTTGCAAGTTTTGATTGCTCCACGCAGGCTCAATGATGACAAATCGCGCAGGAAAAGGATCGTTGTGAGTTGGGTACCAACTTAAGCCAAATCCATCGCCATTGAGCGGCTTTTTACGCTTTTTCGCGTCTTTACTTTGTTCAATAAGCGAATTCGTTGGCGAAATAACAATATCGTTTAAAGTGACTTCTTCACCTTTATACGCAATAAAACGACACATAAATTTATCCAAAAAAATTTTTTACACTATAGGCGATTTTTAAAAATTTCATACAAAAATATGCACGGTTAACCACTGATTATCTGTTATTTACAGTAAACGTGAAGGGAAAAGGCCAAAAGATTATTTTTACGGTGTTTAAGGGCATTAAAATATGGTGTTTAAAACTCAGTTTATACAAATTTTTTTCACTTGTATTTACTAAAGTGGCTGGTTAGTTTGTGTCTAACTTATTCTTTTTATAGTGTGTTTTATGCGATTTATTTCTTCCTTTGCAATTTGTTTAACGTTATCGAGTTTCGCTTCAGTTGCTGGCGATTTTTACCCCAATAACGCGCAGCATGCGGTTAGTTTGAGCTTTGACGATGCGCGCCGCTCCCAAGCTGATGTTGGGCTGCCAATTTTAGATAAACATAACGTTAAGGGCACGTTTTACTTGATGCCAGTGCAAATGAAAGGCAAAGAAGCCAAGTGGCAAGCCGCCGCTAAAGCGGGGCATGAAATTGCGAATCACAGTGCTAGCCATTTATGTACGGGCAATTTTCGCTGGTTACGGGAAAAGAACAAAGGGCTAGAACAAGTCGATTTGCCATTTATCGAAAAAGATATTGAAACAGCGCAACAGCAAATTGAGCAAATTACAGGTGTGGCGCCTGTGGGTTATGCCTATCCGTGTGGTCATAAATTTGTGGGCCGCGGTGAATCGGTAAAAAGCTATGTGCCGCTGATTGCTGAGTCATTTGAATACGGCAGAACGTGGAATGATGAAACGGCAAATGACCCGCATTATTATGACACAGCACAAATCCGCGCGTTTGATATCGATAATAAATCGTTTGAAGAAATCAAGGCGATTATCGAGCGAGCTAGATTTGATGATGCGTGGATAGTACTTGCCGGTCACGAAGTTGGTGATAGAGCGCTTTACACTATCGATAGCAAGGCATTAGATCAGTTAATTGTATATTTAAAAGATCCTAAAAACGGCTTTTGGTTAGCACCTGTTGCTGAGGTAAATCAGTATATTCAGCAAAAACGTACTCGGTAATTGTTACGTTAAACCTAATAGCGCTTGAGTCCTCTTTTCAAGCGCATAACGTAACCTTTTTTAATCGATAGTAAATGCGTTTTTTTCTTGTTAAAGTTCTAAAAAAATTAGTAAAAAGAGGTCTTTAGGTAATTACTTTAAGCTCTTTTGCTGATGACCTGTAGTTTTTAGTGAGACAAGGATAAATATGGATATTGAAGTTTTCCGACCTAAACAGTTCCAAGATATGGCGCGAGATTACAAACTATTTGCCGATGGTAAACAAGTTGCTGTGATTAAACGAGGTAAAACTCAAACCGTGTCGCTGCCTGCGAATACCCAAGTTATTCAAGCAAAAATCGATTGGTGTAGCAGTGCTGAGGTGAAAGTAAGTGAATTAAGTGGCACAAAAATCACTGTTAAAAACACATTTGCTAACAATATTATTGAAGCAATGTTTTTCGCTTGGTATTACATTTCATTCGGTAAAAACAAGTATTTAACCATCGAAAGCAGCAAATAATTCGTTGAGTAAAAAATCATTTTTCAAATAACAATTGTTTTGCTGCTGTGAGCATTGCCATAACAAAGTGCAATAAGGCAGCAGATGCGCGGTAGTAAGGTGATTTATGAAATTTGAAACCCTTAATAGCAGTTATTGTAAGCAGTTACTCGACTTTGAACTAGAAAATAAAGCGTGGTTTGAATCATTTATTGCACCAAGAGATGCCGATTTTTATTCCAATGTTGGCGTTTCAAAACATATTGCTGTGCTTGAGGCAACAATGCGTTCGAAAAGCGGTTATTCTACGGTATTGATACAAAACGACGCAATTGTGGCGCGCGCAAATTTAAAAGATATAACAGGTGACACAGCATACATTGGTTATCGCGTAGCAAAAAACATGACCTCGCAAGGTATCGCCAGTTTATGTGTAGCGCAGCTAATTAAGGTTGCTGCGCAGCAATTTAGTTTAACAACACTGCGTGCACAGGTACTCAATAATAACCCCGCGTCAGAGCGCGTATTGCACAAGTTTGCTTTTCAAGCTGCAAGTACGCAACCCGATTTTTTACGCTTGAACGGACAAAGTTTGGCGTGCACTGAGTTTAGTTTGCGCCTTAGCGAATTAAATCAGCAGGCGTTACAGGCAAAATCTTCCCTAGTTAGCAGCAAGGTTGGTTGTTAAATGCCGTTTACAACACGGCTTTTTCGTTGGCAACGTGGGCGTCAAAATAGTGGCTACGATAAAATGCTGTTATGTGGGGCCGTGTGGCCAATTAAATTTGATGTTTA
Source organism: Pseudoalteromonas spongiae UST010723-006 (assembly GCF_000238255.3). Lineage (NCBI taxonomy): Bacteria > Pseudomonadati > Pseudomonadota > Gammaproteobacteria > Alteromonadales > Pseudoalteromonadaceae > Pseudoalteromonas > Pseudoalteromonas spongiae. The sequence continues at coordinate 1,223,433 of NZ_CP011040.1, read as the reverse complement.
TCTACTGAAATTCCCAACCGGCAGTGAAATACCCGCGCATACCGACAAAGTTGCGTCGGGTAAACATTATCGATTGAATATCGTGCTTAAAAAAGCACAACAAGGTGGTGAGTTTATATGTGCATCACCGATTTACGACAGTGAGCGTATTAAATTTTTCCGCCCTGATGCATGTGAACATCGAGTTTCTAAAGTAATTAAAGGTAATCGTTACATATTAAGTATTGGTTGGATAAGAAATAAGTAGTGCTCACGTGAGCCTAATAAAAAATATACTAAAACATGTTATTTAGGGAACTTACATGAAAATTTTTGCTGGGTTATGGGCACTTGCGATGAGTGTTACGACAATTGCGCAAGAGCTGAAACCAACAAAATCAGGATTATTTGATGTTGGTGGATTTAAGCTGTATTTGACCTGTTATGAAAACGATAAACCGACACTCATCATTGAACAAGGTTTTGGTCGTTCAGGCTCTGATGGTGTTTGGCTCGACAATGTAAAACGCTTACACAGTGATTTTAGTATTTGTTTGTACGACCGTGCAGGGTTAGGTAAAAGTGAAAAAGGCCCAGTACCGTTTACTGTTGATGATATGGCGACACACCTTAACGCGCTGCTGCACAATGCCAATGTTAAACCACCATACTATTTTGCTGGTGGCTCCTACGCCTCTTACATTATCACAGCGTTTAATAACCAGTATGCAGACAAAGTGGAAGGTGCGGTATTTATCGACCCTCCGCCATTTGGTTACTTTTATACAATGGCAACACGCTGGCCGAAAAATTTTAAAACAGACGATGAAAACTTAGCGCGTTACTATCAATTTGAGCAAAGTGTGCGTGATCCAATGTATAAAAAAGTGCCGGAAAATGTCGACCATATCGCAAGCTATCAATCGCTGGTTAAGTCAGACGGTTTTGCAAATAAACCGATTATCGTGTTACGCGCTAAGGCACCGGATGAACGCTACGATCCGCCTTTTGTACCAGATGAAATTGCGCTAAAAATGGATACGCTTTACGCAGGCGCTGAACACGACTTTTTGAGGCTTTCAAGTCAAAGCGCAATCGTGTACTCAAAGTCAAACAAGCATCACCTTCATATCGCCGATGCCGACCTTGTAGTCAAAAGTATTAAGCAGCTACTTGAGTAATTATTGTTTTATGCGGTTAAACACAAAAGGGATGAGTCGTGTTTAAGAAAATAACATTTGAAACAGCAACACAGAGTGATGCCAGTAGTCTGGCGACATTAGTGCTTGATGTATCACAACAATCGATTTTGCCGTATTTAGAATCCAACGGGCAAAACGCGTATGTTGCTAGCATTCAATCAGACATTAATACTGTGCTCAATCGCAGTGAGTATCAAAGCGTTAAAGCGTCGATTTACAATAAGCTTATTGGTTTTGCTGCAATGCGAGAGGGCAATTACATAATACCAATTCACTTAAGTAGCTGATCATCCTAGCGGACTAAATATCATGCTAACTGCGTTAGAATTTATCAATGTAGAACAACTACATAAGAAAAATTCCGCCTTGTTATCATTTCATTTATCCAGCGCTATCCCTGATCTCATACTTAACAGAATTGGTATAACGCACTTGTTTGTCGATAATCAGTATCAGGCAACGGGCGTAGGTAAAGCATTACTTGCACGGCTAATGGCAACGTCACACGCAGACGAAGTAAGTTTAAAAGCATCGTTAAATGCGGTTTCTTTTTATGAGTCTCAAGGTTTTGTGGCAACAGGCTCTCAAATGAGTGTAAATGGAATTCGTTTTGTGCCAATGGTTTGGCAAAATACGCATAGCAAATAACGCTTTTTAAAAACGACATTAGAAAGTGTAAATAAATGGAACTGAAATAACACAGGAAGGTGGTTTATGTTTGAAAAAGTGGCAGTTTATTCAGGGCTTATTGCAACGGTCTGGATTGTGTTAGGTGTGTTTATTGCTGGGCGATATTATGCGGGTTACAACCATGCTAAGCAGTTCTGCAGTGAGCTTGGTGCTGCGGGTTGTCCAACAGAAAAATTGTCACCCCGTATCAATAATTACCCATTGGGTTTACTTTTTTGCTTTTTTGGCTGGTATTTAATCCAGTTACCAAACGTATCTTTGCTAGTCACGGGTGCTGGCTGGTGTGTTATTGCACATGGCCTCGCGACTTGGGTTGCGGGTTATTTCCCGATGGATGCTGACCCTTTTACTGAAAATCCTTCGTTTAACTGCAAAATACACACAGTTGCAGGCATTGTGATGTTGTTGTCGTTACTTGTGGCGCCAATACTGGTGGCACTTAGCCCAACCAGTGATGTCATTTCGCAGCATTTTAAGGTGTTTTCTTGGATTATGGTGGTCGCGGCTGTTGTATTTTTGCTGACTATGACGCGTGCAATTAATCAGCAAACAAACCCCGGCATTCATCAGCGTTTATCTTATGGTGCACAATTAATTTGGTTAACTGGGTTGTCGTTGGTTTTAGCCTAGAACGTGATTGTTTTCCCCTTAACTTTATGGAAATTAGAAAGGATGTAATGCTATTGAACAAGATTAAAATTGAAACCGAACGCTTAATATTAAAAGCATTGTCAGATGACGATGCCAACTCACTATTTACTATTTTTTCCGACCCGATTGTTATGAAATACTGGAACACCGAAGCTTGGCGAGAGGTGTCTCAGGCACATGAATTTATAACCAGTAGCACACGAGCAATGAGTGAAAACAGTTCATTAACGTTAGGTGTTTTTTTGAAAGACAGCAATACATTGATTGGTAAGATCATGCTATTTAGTATCGACAACGAATCTAAACGCGCAGAAATAGGTTTCGGTATAAGTCGTGACTTTTGGGGAAAAGGCATAGTAGCAGAAGCTGCAAATGCGCTGATTGATTATGCTTTCAATAAGTTGAATTTAAGGAGAATTGAAGCTGAAATTGACCCTGACAACAATGCATCAGCAAAAGCGCTAACGCGTTTAGGCTTTGTGCAAGAAGGCTTGTTAAGACAGCGTTGGGAAATTAATGGGGTAATTTCAGACTCAGCGATGTATGGCTTACTTGCCAAGGATAAATCGTACTCATAAACATAACTTAAAAAAGGCGCTTAATGCGCCTTTTTTAACCTTGATTTAGTGTCTTTCGATATAGCTCGAATGGACTTATTGCATCACTGTTTTGCAAGTAGGTTATGGAAAAATTATCGAGTAATTGTGCATTGATGTTGTCGTAACTCGCGAGATAGTTAAACCCATAGGCGCTTGCTTGATATCGGTCGGTTAAAATCACGATATGCGATATTTTCGCCACATACATAGCCATATAACAAAGGGCGCATGGTTCACCCGAGGCAATTAATGTGCTGCCCTCAAGACTCAAGCGGCGACATTTTTTCGTTGCGGCTCGAATGGCTTGAATTTCCGCGTGAGCCGTGCAGTCGTGACATTGTGATTCTTGATTCACACCGGTACTTAATATTTCACCTTTGTCATCAAGAATCATGGCAGAAAAAGGTAATCCAGCTTGTGCCACGTTTTTCTCTGCGAGCGAAATTATGGCACTTATGTGATTTTGATTAAACTGCGCTGGCATGCTGTATTTCCTGTCGTTGCGTGCTTAGAGTCTTTGCCAATTTGGCTGCATCGTGATGCGCTTTAGCAACAGAATCTTGGTGTCTTTTATCATTGAATTCTTGATACTCAGAGGCAATTTCAAACATTGCTTGTACCCCTAAATATTTCGATAAGGTCTGAATATGTGGTGTGAGATGTGAGTGCGCTTCGTTTACTTCGCCTTTACCAAAACCAAACTCGCCACACGAGGTGATCAGTACTAAGGTTTTTCCACTTAGTAAAGGTCTTAGAGGTTGATCGCCACGGGCTAAATCAAAATCAAACGTTTTATTGATGCGAATGATTTGGTCGAACCATGCTTTTAACTGTGCTGGCATGCCGTAATTGTACATAGGTGTTGACATTAAAATGATATCGGCGCGCGTTAGTTCATCAATTAGGGTATCTGACAGTTGTAATTGTTGGTGTTGCGCTGCACTTCTTTTGTCACTTGGCGTAAACACGGCGCCAATCCAATCTTGGGAAATAAAATGAGGTGGATTTACACCTACATCACGGTAAATATATTCATCTATCTGATTGCTTTCTCGCCAGCTGTCTAAAAATGTTTTAGCAATGTTTTTAGACAGTGAGTTGTGTGCGGGATTATCGTTATCTATCGCTCTAACGCTTGAATCTATGTGTAGTATTGTGGTCATGATGTTTCCTTTATTAAAAATGTGTGTTGAATAATGCGTTTCTAGGTGGCTTTGGACAAACGATTTGATATCATTTATAGGTGAGTAAAACTTATTTATAGAAAGGGTGGAATTAGGCGTTGCAAGTATCGTTACAAGCGTTAAAAGCATTTGATGCGGCGGCGCGTCATGGCAGTTTTAAACTAGCAGCAAGTGAGCTTGCATTAACGCCAACTGCAATTTCGCATCATGTAAGTAAGCTAGAAGCGCGTTTAAATACCCAATTATTTGTGCGTAAAACGCGGAAAATAGAATTGACCGAATTAGGAAAACGCTTAGCACAAGCAACCAATTCCGGTTTTCAAACAATTGCACAGGCGTTAGATGAAATCACGCATATTGGTAAGTTGGTTAATGTGAACACGACATCGTCATTTGCTGCCTCGGTGTTGTTACCGTCGCTCGCAGAGTTTAACGCAAAGCATGGTGATATTGAGGTTGCGATTTCAACGGGAGAGAGCGTTGAGTATAATCAATATGCTGTGGCTATTCGTTTAGGCGATAAACGCATGGTGAATAGCCAAGATATTTTGCAGTGCGATGTATTTAATATGTATCGCGCAAAATCGGCAGGCGAGCAAAACAACTTAGCGTCGTTAAGTCATATTTATACCTGTAAATGGAAAAATCCCGATTTGCCGCCTGTGCCATTAACTGAGTGGTGTAACCAAAATGGCATAACGCAAGCGTTAGCCTTAACCCAGTACGATCAAGAGCTTTTTGCTTTGCAACAGGCCATTGCTCATGGCGGGTACGTGTTTTGCTCACAAACATTAGCCAAAAGTTATGTGGCACGCGGAGAATTGTGTGAGCTAACTACTTTGCCTGTTGCGTCTGATCTCTGTTATTACATTCCTAATAAAAGCGCGTTGGCGACGCTTCCCGCTCGCTTGTTTTGTGAGTGGTTAAGTAACCTGATCTCGGCATAACAAATTACTTTTACGCTGCCATTTTTGGTTATTAGCGCGTTAGTTAATTATTTAACGTACGCTTTTGTAGGGTCGTTTAATTGCGCTTAGTAACTTTTTAGCCAGTTAATGCACTGTTTGTGTTAACCTTTGTCGATATTAAGCTTGGCTCTGTTTCTCTTCATGACTAGTTTCAGAGTCAATAGTCTCAATTGTAATGGTTGAAATAATGGATTATCATACTCTGCCCAAATTGGTCAGACGCTTGCTAAAAATAACGGCACATGGCAATACTACGTTGCCATCAAGACGTCAAATGACCTCCAAATTGTTTGCATTGGTTGCGCTTGTGCCTGGTATTGCGAGTGTGGTGATGGCAATTGCATTGCATCAAACAAGCGGACTCGCTTTTATCGTTTCGGCCATATTCTTTTGTGGCATTTCATTGCTGCTATTCGGCCGAAAGCGATTACTAGAGTTTGATAGCGCCACCCAACAAGTTTATTTATCAACATCACTTTGGCATTTTTTTCAAAAACGAAGTGCGATAACACCTTTTAGTGCGCTGACATGCGAATTAACCAGCCTTGGAACGAAAGGCCCGTATCAAATAACCGTGGCAGAGCAAAACTACGTATTCGATGACTATCAAGATGCCTACGCTTTGTTGGCGTTTTTTTCTTTGCACTATAAGTTGCCTGTAACAGAAAACATCTCAAATTGGCCTAGCAAAACACCGCTTAGTTTTGACAATATGCAGGCTTTTGATATTACGCCACTCGACCAAACTGAAACTCTTAATGATAAAAACGATGTGTATATTGAAATATGGGATCGTAAATCAATCATTAGGTTGTCACTGCCCTTTTTCTTTTTTACCGTGCTCGGCGCATTGGTTAAGTATGGTGTGCTTTAATGTACTTTAACAAATTATCTAATGATGAAGCGGTTTATCGCGTTACAGGTATTGCTAAGTTATTGTTACGATTGCTGAGTTTAGTGATTTTACTTGTTGGTATTGTAAGTGTTTTAGGTTCTGATTCCGTTAGGTCATTACCAATTTGGGTATCAGGCTTTTTTTGTTGGCTGGGCTGGCTTGGCGTGTTTGGCGGCTATGTTTGCCGTATGAATTTAAGCTCACAAACCATTCAGCTTAAGGCAAGTAACCTATACACCGTTTTTGACCGTATTTATCATCTCACAGACGTAAAGGGCTTTAGAGCAATGACTGCTCAAGCCGCAACTCAGAGGTACCGTGTTTATATGGTTTTAAACGATGGTACTCATGTTGCGGTTGCAAATCCAAAAGAGCGAGGTCTAGCGTTAAACGTGTGTAAAAATATGGCAGAGTTTACTGGTAAACCTTATGAAAATAATTTGCCAGAGTTATAAAGTTTATTGATGCTATGTGTTATACCTAAATAGGCTTGGGTTTAATTTTTGTAGTACCTAATGGGGTTTGACTGTGCGCTTTGTTTTTTTGCTGATAATTACATTTTCAACGTTATTGAGAGCAGATCCCATTGATGAAAAGCTGCAAGAAGCCAAGGATTATTTAACAGTTAAACCCTCAAAAAGTTATGAAATTTTAACTAAATTACAGCAAACTACTGGGAAAACAACACAACAACAAATTGACTTAAATATACTGATAGCGCGAGCTGCATTACCGTTAGATAAATTAGACGAGCTTTATTTGGCGGTAGAAGACTTGTTTGAGCATCATAACCATCCGTATTTTACTGAGAATATCACCACAGTAACGAGTGCACTTGGCATTTGGCTGCGAAAAAATAATTATTTGGAAGATGCTCAGTTGAGCTTTGAATGTTCGTATCAGCATGCTAAAAATGACCGATTAAAATTAATATTAAACAACAGTTTGGCGTTGGTAGTTCGTGAGGTTAACAACTTAGAACGCGCTAAATCCCTGTTTGAATACTCGTTTAAGCTTGCGAAGGCAAGCCGCAATGTAAATATGATGGGGATGACAAGCCACAATTTAGGTTTAATAGCGTTAGAGCAGGGCAAAATTAGTGTTGCAGAGCAGCGCTTTAGAGACGCACTTGAATACTATACCTCAATCAATAAACGTGCGGGTAATATTAACACTGGCACGTATCTGCTACTGACGTTTGTAATTCAAGAGCAGCTTACTAATTTTCAACGTTTGTATGCGCCTATTTCAAGAAAAGCAGAGGCATTTCCAAACGAACGGTCACATGCGTTACTCGCTTGGGTTCATGCTCGTTATTTAGAGTTAAAAGGGCAAAAAACGTCAGCAGCCGAGCGTACTCAATTGTTACAAAAGTTTGCTTATATTGTGGACTATCGCGAGCAAGTGGTTGTTGAAAAATACCTTGCTCAGCCGATGGGGATTTTGCTTGCAGTTGAAGCACCAAAAGTGCAATCATCGCGTTTTGACGCCCCCTGGTTTGCTTATGTGAAAAGTTGCGACTTTAGTCAGAAAACAAGCTAAAAGCAGCAGATAGCAAAGCCTATTAAACACGTCAAAAACATTTAGCTGAACCGTATTTTTGTTATTTAACATCGCATTAGTTAATTGCAGTAACTTTGCCGTTGATACGTTTGCTCAAATAGTCGCCACTTAGCGCAAAAAACTTCTTATTTCTCTGATGTTTGACTATATTTAATTGAGTATAAAAACAAAAGAGTCGCTACATCTATGCATCACCTCTCAATTAAAACAAAACTAATAGCGTTTATCTCAATAACTTTGGCTTTACTGGTTATTACTTTGGTTGCTATTAGTTGGTCTCAATTAAACACTAATAATGATACGCAAAGCGCTAAAGTACAGGACGTATTGCTTGCAGAAATAAACGATAAATTAATGGCTAAAACGCAATTTTATGCCACGGAGATTGCGGGCTACATCAATACAGAATACAAAATTCCATTAACTTTGTCGGGTGGCTTGGCCAATACTGCAGAAAATTCTCCGTTATCACGTGATAGTGTTTATCAAATGACACGCGGTGCCCTTGCTAAAAACCCCGATATTTCGTCCATTTATGCGCAGTTTGAAGCAAATGGTTATGATCAACGTGATAGTGAATTTACCACTGGATTTACACACTCGGTGCCAGGAGCCGGTACGCTAGAAATTTACATTACACGTGAAAACGATGGCAGCTTATTGCAACACCAAGTTGAAGATGCTGCTGAAAAATACTTACAGGCAAAAAATGAATTCGGTTTTCGAGAAAGTGAATGGTACTTGTGTGCCATGGATACGCGCAAACCATGTATTATGGAACCATATCTCTATGAGATTGAGCCCGGCAAATCTGAACTGATGACGTCACTGACAGTGCCAATCATCAGCAATAATAAATTTATTGGTTTGGTAGGCAGTGATATTAATTTACCTAAATTCCAATCACTTACCGAAAGCATTTCGCGAAGCCTTTACAATGGGCAAGCCAAAGTGACTATTTTAAGTGATATTGGTTTAGTTGTGGGTTCAAGTCACTATAAAAAGCTGGCGCGCCCGTTAAGCGAGTCACTGACCAATGGCGATGCGACAAACATTATGGCAATACGCAAGCGCCAAGATAACATTGAGATTGGTGAGAATTTGGTTTTTTCTATGCCAATCAATATTAAAGCGGCTAATACTACTTGGAGCTTAATTTTAGAATTACCTAAAAATGTCGCATTGGCAAACGCGGTAGCACTTGCACAAAGCCAGGCTAAAGCAACGGCGTCAGTAGGCCGCACCATGATGTTTATTGGTATTTTGGTGTCGGTAATTGCAATTGCGATTTCAATCGTCATTTTACGCACTATTATCCAGCCAATTACCGATATAAAACAGCGCATTGAAAACTTAGCCAGCAGTGAAGGGGATTTAACCGTGAACTTAACGGTTACGCAACACGAAGAACTAATTTCTCTGGCGGCTGGTTTTAATATGTTTACGCAAAAGCTGCGTACTATGGTTGATGGCTTAAAAGAGTTGGCGGATAACTCGTTTAGTCAATCGGCAAATACATCACAGGCTGCGCAGGAAATAAAAGCCAAAGTAAATATGCAACATATGGAAATTGATAGTGTTGTTACGGCGATTAATGAATTAAGTGCGACCGCCAGTGAAGTCGCCCGCTCATCAGAAAGTGCTGCGATGACCACAAACAATACCAATTTAAAGGTAAAAGAGAGCGAACAGGGCATTGTGGCTGCATCTCACTCGGTTGAAACCATGACCGAATATGTAAGCAGTGCAAAAGAATCAATTGTTGCCGTTGCTCAGCGCAGCAATGATATTACGCATATTCTTGATGTGATCCGCTCGATTGCAGAACAAACCAACTTGCTAGCATTAAATGCGGCAATTGAAGCTGCGCGTGCAGGTGAGCAAGGTCGAGGCTTTGCGGTTGTTGCTGATGAGGTTCGCTCGCTCGCGTCGAAAACACAAGAATCAACCAATGAAATTAGCCAATTGATCGATAACCTACAAAGTGAGGTTGGCACATCTGAATCAATTATCGAAAAATCAGTATCGCAAGCTAGCGATGCGATGGCGCACTGTGCTAAAGCCGCGTCGCAAATGGGTGAAATGGTTGATGAGCTTGCCCTTATTTCAAATGAGGTAACGCAAATCGCTACAGCCGCGGAAGAGCAAAGTGCAGTAACCGAAGATTTAAGTGTCAATATGACGGGTATTTCAGATGCCGCAGCAGAACTGTCACAGCTGGCCGATACCGTTGAACAAGCGGCGCAACAACTAACACATTTAGTTGAAGAGAAACACAAACAATTGGGTCAACTAAAAACCTAACACGCTTTGGTGTTTGAGTGAAAAGGCGCAAGTAACTAGATTTGCGCCTTTTTTATTTTTAACTCTGTACACGCTTTATCCCCTGCTTTTACCAAATATCACTTAAATTTACCGCTAAACACAAAGCCAATTTTCAGTTGATGGATCTGCCTATACTAAACCCATCAACACAACAGGATTAAGACCATGACAACAGCAGATAACACAACATTCGATTTTGACGTTTCACACCTTGTAGAGGGTGGTATCGCAATTTTTGCATTAGGCGCAACCATTGGCACATTAGTGGGTGCAGGTATGGCAAGTGCGGTAGTTATCGGCTCAGTTGCAGCATTAGCGACATACTTAATTCGTCATAAATAATATTTATAATTTTACAGTTACAGTATCTCAACCATAAAAGCACTTGCCTTCAACCAGCAAGTGTTTTTTTATGCGTCTAACGCGTAAATAAGTGCCTGCAAAGGAGTTGCTTGTAGCGCGGTTGGGCAGTAAAGAATATGATGGTTCTCAAAGCCTAATGCCGCATAAAGTGGTAACGTAGCGATACCTTTTTGCGTGATTTGGCTAACTTCTGGGGTTTTAATTAAGCGGATAACTTGACGCTCGCCATATTGTGCGATGCTTGGAATGTAAGGGCGAAGCTGCTTAATTAAGGTATCGAGTAACCATTCGTTTATATCGCCGCCTAAAATAATCGTTTGGCTATTAAAAATAGACTCTATTGTATGAATCGCGATGCGCATTGGTTCTTCCGCACGATTAACCCAACTTTCAAGAAGCTTATTATCAGCAGTTAAATTCGCTAAGAAATCATCGTGCTTTTGATTATCAATATTGAGCGCCGCTTTTAATGAATTAAGCGATGAAAAGTCATTTAAACGGCCTAGTTCGCCAGTATCGTTATCCGTTTCGGGAGTAACAAATATATCGCCTAACGCACCTGTTAGGCCGTTTTGACCTAGCAAAATGTCGCGGTTATAAACAACGGATGATTCAACTCGATTACCTATATGTACATAAACGAAACTTTGCAGCGTTTGAGCTTCACCAAACAGCATTTGGTATGCGGCACACGCCGATGCGGTGCTTTCTAACGCAACAGGTAAGTTTAGGCTTTCGGCAAGGGCGACTTGGGTTTCTTTTGCTACTTTGTGCGCATCTAATGCAAAGTTATTGCTATCTTGCATGGCAAGACCTACGGCAAGCACCTTGCTGCTATCGATATTTTCAATATTAACTAAGGTGTTAACTAAATAAGTGGCTTTACTCACCAGCTCATTAGGTGAAAATAGCGTAGTTAAGCTATTGATGCAGTCACCATTGAGTTTAAACATACCCACAAACAACTCATTTTCCATAATGCGAATGGCAATCGAATACGCCGCTTTCTCATTAAAACAGAGCATTTTTGAGGGTTTACCGGCACCTTCGGCTTTTTTTATGCCAACTTCAGACACCAGATCATGCTCCAATAAGGTTTCAACCATATTGGTAATTGTTTGTTTGGTCAGATTAGTATTTCGAGCGATCTCAACGCGGGAGATTGGACCCAAAGCAACAATTTGGGACAGGGCTAAGCGTAAATTAAGCGCTTTATTTTGCTTTGCGTTTGATCCTTTCAAAAGAAATGTCCTGCTTTTATCCCAAAATTCAGAAGTTTAAACGATGATATATTGAGTAATGATGGATGTGCAATTATAAACTGGTATTTTTCGCCAGAATTAATTAGTCAAAACATTTGACATAATTAACCATTTGCATAAATATAACAAAATCCATTGTATAAAAAGAATTCAAAAATGAAAGAGCAAGGACAGCCAATTTGGCGAAATATTAGGAAATTACAAAAACTAATCCCAATAACCGCGGGATTACTCATCTCTTTCGCCATGCCAACTCACGCCGATGAACAAAATATCGATTGGCAACAGGCAAAACAAGCAAAATCAATTACGATAAGCAAAGAACAAGCCCAAAAGATTAAACAAAAATCGCTTACAGCTGCTATGGCTTGGCATGGTGCAAGCCCTTGGATAAGCGCAGTATCTCGTGGTGCGAGCGATACTTTTGAAGCGCTTGGCATTAAAGTGGTTGCCAGTACTGATGCACAGTTTGATCCGGCCAAGCAAGTTGCTGATCTTGAAAATATCACCGCGTTAAAACCTAACATTTTGTTATCACTCAGTGTTGATGGCACAAGCACTAAGCAAAGTTACCAAAAAGCCATCAATGCAGGTACAGAGTTAGTACTGTTGAGTAACCCAATACCAGGCTTTCGCCATGGCAAAGAGTATGTTGGCATTGTAACCGACGATATGTTCGGAATGGGCAAAGCTGCAGCAACAAGTATTCAACAAGCATTTGGTGAGAACGCCAAAATAGGCATGATTTTTCACGATGCAAAGTACTTTATTACCAATAATCGCGATAGCGCATTTCGTAAACAAGTTTCCACCTTAGCGGGTCATAACATTGTTGTCGAAAAAGGCTTTGTTAAAGAGCATGAAACAAGTGCAATCGCCGCGGCAATGATTTTGCAACATCCTGATCTGGATGTGATTTATGTATCTTGGGATGCCGCAGCAGAAGGTGTTATTGAGGCACTGCGTTCATTTGGTAATCGCGATATTAAAGTAGTAACACACGACCTTGGCGTTAATAATTTGCTCGATATGGCGATGCAGCGCAACATGCTCGCAACCATATCCGATAGGCCTTATGTTATTGGCGCAACGATGGCTAAGTTAGGTGCATTAGCAACATTAGACCTACCTGCACCGCACTTTACTTTGGTGCCATATGATGCTGTTACGAAAGACAATATTGCTGATATTTGGCAACAAGCATTTAAAGCGCCATTGCCTAAAATGCTTGACCTTGCACTAAAACAATAAGGAAAAATAATGAGTGCCAGTGACTTAACTACCATAGAGACAAAATCGCGCATTGCCGAATTTGTCGTTAAATACGCCTTTAAGCGCGAACTATTTATTTACTATATTTTCGTCGCCGTGTTATTGCTTTTTGCCGTTGTACTGCATGACACCGCATTTTTTAGTTTGACTAATTTTATGAATATTATTCGTCAAACAGCGCCTATTACCGTGATGGCTGTTGGCTTAACATTTGCGCTCGCTGTGGGTCATATCGATTTATCTATTGGCGCCGTGGTGGCCTTATCAGCATTGGTCGGTGCGGTTTTGTTGCAGTATACCGGGATACCATTGGCGGTACTTGGCGCAATGTGCGTAGGCTTGTTTGTCGGTTTAATAAATGGCTTTTTAATTGAGCGATTACAGGTTTCTTCGTTATTAATCACACTTGGCACAATGGGTGTTATCACAGGGCTTGCGCGTCAGTTCACTAATTTAGAATCGGTACCCATTATTAATAGTAGCTTTACCGGATTTTTTGGCGCAGGCGAATTATTTGGCATTCCATCGTTATTAGTATGGACGGTTGTTATTGCTGCGATTGGTTATGTGGCATTAACCAAACTGGCCTTTGGCAGACACCTTTTGGCGGTTGGCGGCAGCCCTGAAGCGGCGCTTGCTATGGGGATTAAGGTAACGCGCATTCGTATTTATGCCTTAGTCATTTCATCTATGGCAGCAGCGCTTGCAGGGCTTTTATATGCGGGTCGCTTACATGGCGCGCGCTATACATTAGGCGAGGCAGATTTGCTTACCGTGATTGCTGCAGTTGCCATTGGTGGCACGAGTTTATTTGGCGGGCGCGCGTGTATTATTGGCGCGGTGCTTGGTTCATGGTTAATGGGCTTAATTAATAACGGTTTGATTTTATCTGGCTTTTCGACCAATGAACAGATGATAGCTCGAGGCCTAATATTAATTGTTGCCGTAGCAATTGGTGTTAAGGAGATTAAAAATGGTTAGAACAGCATTAGATCAAGTTGCACTGGAATTAAAAGACATTAAAAAGAGCTTTGGTGCAGTAACTGCGTTAAAAAATGTCAGCTTTAAAATCAACAAAGGTGAAGTGGTGGGTTTGTTAGGTGATAACGGCGCGGGTAAATCAACATTGGTGCGCTGCATATCAGGCATTCATGCGCCCGACAGCGGCAGTATTTTGGTGAATGATAAAACCGTACACATAACCAACCCAGAGCAAGCGCGTGATGCGGGAATTGAAACGGTGTTTCAAGACCTCGCCATGGTGCCAGAGTTTAATATTGCCGATAACCTATTCTTGAACCGTGAAATAAAGCATAAAAACCCGCTATTACGTGCCTTTGGTTGGCTTGATAAAAAAGCCATGGAAAAGCGCGCTAAAAAAGCAATTAATCGCTTAAACAGCCGTATTCCAAGCTTTCAGGCGCAAATTCAATCACTTTCTGGGGGGCAACGACAAGCGGTTGCTATTGCCAGAGCGGTCAATTGGGGCGCGGACATTGTGATTATGGATGAACCGACTGCGGCCCTAGGTGTTGAGCAAAGTGCTCAGGTAAATGAATTAATAAATGTGATTAGCTCGCAAGGGGTGGCAGTGCTTCTGATCAGCCACAATATGCAGCATGTGATTGATACTTGTGATAGGGCAGTAGTGCTATATCAAGGACAATCTGTTGCCGATGTATCTGTTTGTGATGTTACGAAAGAAGACTTAGTCAGTTTAATCACGGGCGCAAAAACAGCACTCGACGTTACTACGTCCAAGGTTGCTTAACGGATTTTGGCTTTTGCGCGATTGCTAGCGCTAAGCCAAATAGCAAAAGTTTCACTTAACCAATGTTTTTACTTTTATGTTAATTCATAAAAGCGGTCTCTTGCGGCCTAAATTTGGAGAAATCATGAATAATAACAGTAAAGTAACTCAGTTAATTAGCACTATGACGTTAGCTGAAAAAGTTGGGCAGCTTTTTGTATTGGCATTTGCTGGGCCCGATATTGATTATGCGAAACAGTTGGTGAAATCACATCATGTGGGTGGTTTTTATATTACCGATGACAACGCTGCCACACCTAAAGATGCGAAAACATTAGCTGACGAACTGCAACACCAAGCCCAGTTACGTGCGTGCGATGCCCCCTTATTGCTGTGTGTTGACCAAGAAGGTTCGTGGGGTATTTTAGCCAAGCACACCGATTTAGGGCCGGGAAATTTGGCTCTAGGCAAAGCCAATAAAGCAGAGCTAACTGAGCAAATGTATCGGGTATTTGCTGAGCAAATGCATGAAATTGGTTACAACACACTGCTATCGCCTTGCTCTGACGTTAACACCAATCCAAATAACCCGATTATTGGTTTGCGTTCATTTGGAGAAACGCCTAAGCAGGTCGCAACGCATATTGCAGCAGCAGTTAGGGGTATTAAACGCGGTGGCAATTTGGCAACGGCAAAGCACTTTCCAGGTCATGGCGACACGCATAGTGATTCCCATCAATGTTTGCCAACCGTCGACAAAACGTTGAGCGAATTGCAACAGGGTGATTTGTTACCGTTTCAAGCGGCAATTGATGCCGGTGTATCGCTGATTATGACAAGTCATATTCGCTTCCCACAGCTTGACGATACTTACCCTGCAACATTGTCATCAAAAATCTTAACCAATTTGCTACAGCAACAAATGGGCTTTAATGGACTGATCATAACCGACAGTATGAATATGTGGGCAATGCGTAAAAACTACCAACCTGCTGAAGCCGCGATTTTAGCGTTAAAAGCAGGTGCGCATTTAGTGATGCTAAGCGAAGAGCACTATGAAAACAGTGCAACTGATTATAAAGCGCTGCAACTTGCTACGTTAAATGGGGTGATCCACGCAGTAGAATCAGGGCAACTTGATGAAGCAGTGATAAACGAACGGTTACACCATGTGTTGTCGTTTAAATACGACAAGCTTAATGTTGCAAAAACGCCGGATCACTTAACTGCAGACGATATTGAAGCGTTAATTGAAACGACGGTTAGTAGTAGCGTTTCGGTGTTGCGTAATGAGGTGGGGAATTGGCCACTTACTGGTCGTGAGTTTACTCTCACCTTTGCCGCGCATCCGAAAAAATATGACAGCTTAGTAAATAGTCGAGGTATTGGGCCAAACGATCCCCGATCTGCAAAAGATACAATTATTCAGGGCCTACAACAGCGCACAAGTAAAGTTAACTTATTACCTTTTGATGAGTTTTTAACGTTACTTGAAGGTTGTGATGAGACAATTTCAACACCGCTTGTAATTGTTACCGAAGATTATCCGTTACCTGGACAAAGCTTTGATGTATCGGAGCAAAAGCAATTAGTACAACGCGCGCTAAAACGCTTTGACAAGCAAGTTGTGGTGATTGCTATGCGCTCAGATTACGAACTAACGGACTATGCGGAACTGGCGACTTACATTTGTGCTTACTCAAGCCGTGTCTGTGCCGCAAAATACATTGCGTCACTTTTATAGAAATTAAACAAAAAGAATGAGAATTGCTTGACAATTAGTCAAAATGATTTAATGAATAATTAATCAAAATAATTTACTAATGCAAATAAACTAAAGTGGCAATTGCATGCGTCTGGGGAGAAGGCAGTGCTTTGACGGAGCGAGTTGACTGAGAATGCAAAGATATTTCAGTTGGTTAGCGGCAGTGAGACCACATAACATTTGAAAACTTATAAATAATAAGGACAACAAGATGAAGACTAACCAACCTGTTGCGGTAACACTAAAAGCAACACGCCTGTCATTGTGTATTGGTGCAGCGCTTTGTGCCATGACCTTTAATTTGTCAGCGCAAGAAAGCAAACAACTGGCTGAAAATGACAACATTGAGACCATTGAAGTGCGTGGTATTCGCAGAAGTTTAACCAAAGCACTCAATACAAAGCGCTTTGCCAACGCTGTTGTCGACTCAATTTCAGCTGAAGATATTGGTAAGTTTCCCGATAAAAACATCGGTGATGCACTACAACGTATTCCTGGTGTGACAGTTGTTAGAACATTTGGTGAAGTGAACGGAGTAACCATTCGTGGTACGGCGCCTGAGCACAGTATGGTGCTATTAAACGGTCAAAATGTAGCAAGCGTTGGTTGGTTTGACTTGGGCGGTATGAACCGCAGCTTTAACTTTGAAATGCTCGCGTCGGAGCAGATTGCTGGCATGGATGTGTATAAATCCGTTGAATCTAATATTAATGAAGGCGCGATGGGCGGTACGGTTAATCTTAAAACCCGTAAACCGCTCGATATGGATGCTGGGACCGTATTTGCGTCGGCTGAAGGCATGTATCACAACAATGCTGAAGACTGGTCGCCTGCGTATTCAGCGTTAGGCAGTTGGAAGAATGAAAGCGAAACGTTTGGTGTGTTACTCGCGTATTCCAATGAAGAGTCAAAGGTATACCGCGAAACCTTGTCGAATTTTGGCCCCGCTGGAAACGCCACGTTTACTGATTCTATTGGCGTAGAGCGTAGCTCTTATGGCGCTATGGCATCTATTTTATTCGATGAAGACCGCGAGCGTGCAAGCTCTCAACTGACATTGCAATACGCGCCAAGCGATAATTTATCGTTTAACTTAAATTATAATTTATTTGAATTGAAGAACGATCACGTCAATTCAGCGATGTTTGCCATTGTTGGTTTTGGCCAAATGCAAGGTGATTCGGTAGTTGAAAATGCAAACGGCATTGTTACTCAAGCAACATCGCTTGCATCAGGTGCTGGACTTGCACCACTTTTTAACAATGCGGTATTGCGAAAACCTGATATGCAAACCGATGCGCTTAACTTTACCGTTGAATATGAGGCGGATACATGGTCTGCTGATTTTGTAATTGGTAAATCGGATGCTAAAGGTGAAACGTTGCAGTCGAGTACGTGGTGGGGGGATATCACCAACACCGAAAATTCAAGTTTTAGCTTTGATGTCGCTGGTCCACTGGAACTCATCCCAACGAATCCAGCCTATCTTGATTCACACAGTAACTTTGATCTATTTCAAGAGTTTACATATATCAATTACATTCGTGAAAACGAAATTGATTACGCCCAGGCTGATTTTACTTTCTTGTTAGAGAGCGACTTAGTAACGTCAATTCAAGCGGGTTTAAAATATCAACAACAAGCGTTTTCATCACAAGGTAATTACCAAGATCTTGACCTTGCAGCGGCAATAGCTGAGGGTCTTTCGTTAGCTGATTTTAATGGCGGTTTTGTATCTGGCCTACACTCAGCAGAAGGGCGCGCGGGAAGTATGTCGTCGTTTCCAGTAGCGAGTCGCGATATTTGGCGTTATGCCGAGGCAAACAAGCCTAGTAGCATTTCTGTACGTGACGCATTTTCAATAGAAGAAGACATTACCGCGGCCTATGTTAAAGCTAATTTTTCAGGTGAAGGCTTTCGCGGTAACGTAGGCTTGCGTATCGTCGATACCGATATTCTTTCAGTTGGCGAAATTAACGGCGTAGCGGGTGAAGTTGAAAAGTCTTATACCAATTACTTGCCAAGTGTGAATGTGGCAATGGACCTATCAGATGACCTTATTTTCCGTGTTGCAGCAGGCTCGACGGTGTCGCGTCCTGACTATGACGATATGAAAGTAGCAGACATTATCTCTGAAAGTTTTCAAACAGCTAATGTGGGCAGTCCTGAATTAAACCCATACAAATCAGACCAATACGATATGGGCTTAGAGTATTATTTTAATCCGTCATCGATTGTTGGTGCGACTTTCTTTATAAAAAATATTAGTGATTACATAGAGCAAACCACAGCAAAAGAGAACTATGCTGGGTGTGGTCCTGAATGTTTAGTGACACGTTCTCGTAACGTAGGCACCGCTGATGTGCAAGGTATTGAATTACAATACCAACACGACTTTGGTAATGGTTTTGGTGCTCAGTTTAATTACACGTATACCGACAGTGCACGTACCAACTCAGCCGGCGAAGAAGTACCAATTGAAGAAGTGTCTAAAAACTCATTTAACTTATCAGGTTACTTTGAAAACGAAATGTTTAGTGTACGTTTAGCTTATAACTACCGTGATGACTGGGTCCGTCAGTACAATGGTAGTAGCTTAGACAGCCTAAATGATGCGTATGATCAATTAGATGCATCGGTTATTTGGCATGTTACAGAAAATGTAGATATGTCATTTGAAGCGGTGAACTTGCTCAACGAAGCATTGGTATTGCGTCAACCTAAGGCGGGCAATATTGTTCACAGTGTCGATGAATTCGGTACCCGTTACTTTGTTGGCGCCAGCATTCGCTTTTAAATAAAAGATTTGAGGCTAATGTGCCTCAAACCGCTATATTCTAAGTTGTTGAATGCAAAAGTATTACCAATACCACATCAGCAACGTTTATCCGTCTAACACAGATGGGCCGAATTATGTTGTTTAGATTAGTGGCTCGTGTTCCCCTAAGGCAAGCTGCCCAGTTTGCCTTATCTTTATCTCACAATTATCACCATTTCAAAATGTAAATAAAAAGTTAAATTAATAAGTAAATTATATTGACTAAATTTTAGTCAAGCGTTAGTGTGAATTATGTTAGACCATTAGATTTAGCGCAGTTCTGGTTTAACCAAGACAATGCGATTGTTTAAGCATACTTAAATTTAACTTTTGCAAAATTAGCAACTTGTAAACAATTTTAAGAAGGACACCCTAATGCGTCACGCTAAAATGACTACTTGCGCACTGGCTGTATTAATTAGCTGTAATGTTAATGCAGGTACTGGTATTCAAGACTTTTTAGATTCATTGCGAAACTTTGAATCGGGTATAAACCCAAATCTCGCCGATTTTTATCTCGAAAACCTCAACAATCCTGTTTATAACTATGCACGGGTAAGTGCACCCGGTCGTATGGTGCGTGATTGCTCAACTGGTAGCATGATCCCCGAGCCAACGACCATCAATGAGTTTTTCACTAAATTGGGGGTCGACCATTTTTACAACGCGCAAACCCCTAACGACCCAGAAATGTTTAAGAGCATGCAGTACAACTCAATGAATGCGTGGGGCTTTGTTGGTTATCAGCTAGGTGAAGCAGTATTAATTGATGCAGGGTATTACAGTCCAAAAGTGGTTACCGTAGACGGTGTTGAATACGACAGTTTTTATGTCTTTGTTGATGATTCGACGTGGATTGGTTGCGAAACTGAAGCGTTAGTCGAAATCGTCGGCTCTGGTGGCAATAAAATCTTAGCAACGGATGTTAATAACTGGCAAGGCACATTCGTTGGCAAAAACGGTGTTAACTCATTTGCTGACTTAATTAAGCCAGAAAAACAAGAATTGGTTATTCGCGATGCCATGCATTTTAATTACGGTGTGATGACGCAATTGTTAAGTGATGCCAATATGACATGGGCAGAAGCACTTACAAAAAGCTGGCCGGATGTTGATGACAATGGCAATCCAGTGCAAGTGCAAGCGACTATGTCGGGGTTGTTAGCCGCAGCACATTTACGCGGTGCGTGGGGCACAGCACGTTTATTAACAAAGGATGAAATTACGTGTGACGAATTAGGCACTTGCATCACTAAATATGTACATAAATTTGGTGGTTATAATACCATTTTCGATACGCCTTTTGACGATGTAATTGAAGGCTCAAGCTACGCAGAAACATTATCCGCTGGCTGGGGTAATGATCTTGTAATATTAGGTGGCGGAGTGGATACGCTTGCGTTACATCAAAATGACAGCGCTATCACTACAGTGCGCGGTTTCACCCTTGCAGAAGATTTTATTGTGCTAAGAGATTGGACAGCAACTGCGCCATTGGCAAATTTACAGATAGCTGATGTCGCTGCAGGTGCAGAGCTTAGCTTTGCTAATCAACGTGTGGTGATTGAAGGTGTGAGCGCCGCTGAAATTAGCGCAAATCCAAGTGCTGTGATTGCAGAATCAAAAATTTATGAAATTGCTTGGTCGGGTTCGCAAACGGTTAATAACTTTAATCCACGCTTAGATAAAATTCGGGGCACTGCAGGGATTGGTTTTAAACATTTAAAAGCGTACGAAACGGATAATGCGCTGGTGGTTGGCGTGCAAGCAGCAGATGGCGGCATTTATAGCTCGGTTGAGTTAGTGGGGTTAACCATCGCCGATTTATCGCCAGATATGTTTGATAATGTAACCGGTGGGTATGACCGTTTAGGCTTTATTGTTCCACTTAATAGCCAAAACTGGGGCTGGAACATGACCTTGTCGGTTAACAGTTTTGATGCAGCAAAAACTGTGATTAGTATGCCACTGTTTAACTACAGTTTTTCGATGCTAGTGTTAACGCAAGAGGGGGCGGATACGGTCATTACACTTGATGCAGCGGCGTCGCAAGGCGATCAAAAACGACTAGTGCTCAAAAATACCGATGTCACAACACTAAGTGCAGCAAACTTTTCATTTGTTAATGGTAGTTTTAGTGACGCGACAATCGATATTCCAGTGTATTACACGGTAACAGCGGCAGTGGTGGGTAATGGTGGCAGTATTTCACCACTACCTAATGCAAATGGCGAGCTAAGAGCAAAAAGTAACACTGACTTCACACTTAATTTTGTTGCAGACAGTGGTTATCGCGTGGCAAACATTACAGTTGATGGGGTAACGGTCAACGCAGCAAATGCTTATACCTTTAATGCTATCAGTAGTAATCACACTATTTCTGTGAGCTTTGAACAAGGGGTTTCTTGTCCAAATGCATGGCTTTCGTCAGAGGTTTACACGGGCGGTATGCAAGTCACTTATCAAGGCAAAATATTCGAGGCCAAATGGTGGTCGCAAAATAATGTGCCGACTGCGGGTGATCCGTGGAAGTTTATAAGTGACTGCCAGTAAAAACGAAATTACTTAGGCTCAGCTAGAGTTGTTGGCTCGCAAGTTGAGGTGCATGGACATTTTTAAAGCGACTAACTTAAACTCAGGTTAAATTAGTGTGATGTGATAGGGCATCACACAATTTTTACCCTCATTACTTTTACGCTATCGCTAAGTGCACATTCGGACGTGCAATAAATTAAGGTTATAGTTAAGCCAAATCGAAATAATTAACCTATTTACCTCCTCCTGTATGAATGCACCCAGAAGCATCTTTGTAAATATCAACTAATATAAAGGTTGGGTTAATAGGTTACTGTTTGAGATAACTCTATGGGCATTAAATACAAAATACTACTGATATTGCTGCTACTTGGGTTTGTTACTCACACTATAATTACGTCTGTTTATTATTTTAACTCTCAGCGGTTAGTGAAAAATCTTGCAACTTATCATTTGTTGTCTATTGCAAATATTCAGTATCAACGCATGAGTTCGTTTATTGACAGTAACTTTGAAAAACTAAATTTGGTTAAAAGTCGCACCCAGCTCCGTATTTCGTTGTCTAACTATTTAACCAATAAAGATGCGCAAGAGTTGAAACTGGTGCAACGCATTATTACGGATGCGATCGCGCAAACATCATCAATTAAAGATATTTTTATTCTAGATATCGATGGCAAAGTGTTGACTGCGAGTAACCCGGCCAAGCAATACCTAGATTTTTCTAACAAGCCCTTTTACTTACAAGGAAAACAAAGTCGTGCGGTTGACGTATTGCTCGGTGAGCGAGAAAGCGATGTGCCTGCTATTGTGTTCGCAGCTCCATTAATTTTAACAGGCGAAACAATAGGCGTTGTAGTTATGTCGGTAGACACTCACAGCTTAAATGAATTTTTACGTGATTACACAGGGCTTGGAAAAACAGGCGAGGTGATTATGGCGACGCGTTCTGCGGATAAAAATATCTTGTTTTTTACACCGCTTCGCTTCGAAAGCCATCCGCAGTTATTTGAAAAATCTAGCAGTGCAGCAATATTTATGGACCGTAAGTATAGAGATAAAAGCGATCAGCTAATAATGACAGAAGATTATCGCAACAAGCCTGTATTTGCGGTAAGTCGACAGATGGATGAATTAGATATCGCGATTATTGTAAAAATGGATCAGCAAGAAGTGCGGGGTCTCAATGATGAGCTGCAGCAATTGATTATTTATCTCATTATATTACTTGTTTTTGTTGTGTTGCTAGCATCACTTTTTTTGGCGAAAAAAATTACTCAGCCAGTGTTATCAATTACCGAGGTTGCCGTAATGATAAGTGAAGGGGATCTAGCTAAACGGATAGAGTTTTTTTCAGATGATGAGTTGGGAAAGCTAGCACAAGCTTTAAACAAAATGGCGGACAGACTCATTAACAGCAATTTAATTTTAGAGCAAAAAGTAAAAGCAAAAACCTCTGAATTACAAGATGCAAACACCCAGCTGCAAAAAATAGCGCAAACTGATGTTTTAACTGGGCTTAAAAATCGTCGATATTTTGATAACTACGTAAATACAGAATGGGTTCGAAGCGCGAGAGCAGGCATAGAGGTTTCAGTATTGTTAATCGATA